>JAOZNS010000305.1:0-621 GCA_029933635.1 Candidatus Zixiibacteriota bacterium
TGCTGGATATGGTGTCCAAGACCCCGGAGAGTTCCATTTCGGAATTAACCAAGGTGATCACCTCAAATACCGCCTGAAGATCCTTTAACCTTTGCTCCAAAACCTGAGAGGTGATCCTGTGTTCCATAAGTTCTCTTTGAAGATTCTTGATAGCCATCTCCTTCAGCACCACATAGCCCACAAAAAGTAAAGAAAGGGCAACAAAACCCAGAAGCAAAAAGTTGAACATTTGGACATCTATTTGCTCTTCATAAAGCCTCTGAAGATCGGAGTAGAAGATCACCAGCACGATAAAGCTGGCGAATACCAAGAACACGGTGAACATCAAAATCCATATCTGCCAGTCTCGTGTCTGAATCTTTTTTAGATCTTTGTCAAACGTATCCATTTTGACTCACAGAAGGTGGGACGGGCCTCCAGGTGGGACGGGTCAATAATCATAATCGGCAAAAAAGGGGACGACTTAATTAAAATATAGGGGGAATTCGACAAAAAAGATTTTGACACCGGATCACAGAATCCGCGACATGAAAAAGTGGTGGCAGGGAAGAATTAAAACCTGGAACAGGGATGATACTATTTCTTGGCCAGTTGAATTGTCTCAATCAAGAGGGGACTCAG
>JAOZNS010000305.1:631-2590 GCA_029933635.1 Candidatus Zixiibacteriota bacterium
ATGAACGCCTCCGTTCCATAGGTATGGTATAGAAACAGTCCTAATAAAAAAAGTCCCAAGGCAAAGGCCAAACGACCCAGAATCATAGCCAACAAGAGGGAAAGGACCGGAACCTTTATAACTCTTATGAGTATCGCTATGGAAACTCCATAAACTGGCAATTCCAAACTCATCAGAGGCACCGCGTAGGGAGGGGGCATGCCAGTTAGCAAAAAACTCATGCCCGGGCAGACCAAGCCCACAATCAATCCGCTTATCGGACCTACAAATATCCCTGCCAAAAAGACCGGAATGTGCATGGGCGAAAACACCCTTCCGGCCAGTGCCATCTGATGGAAGAGGATGGGAATGGTTACGCCCAAAGTGATAAAAAGGGCGGTTAAGGTTATGTCTTTACTGGTCAGCTTGCTCATTTCTGATCGGGTTTCAGACTCACTGATGCAAACGCATCTATTTCTGACGTGAAACTCCTCCCTATCCCTGCGAAGCTCGTCCCGCAAAGTACGGGACGCAAAATCATACGAATCTTCGTGCGTTTGGATTAACAGATAGATTCTTTATATGGTAACCGTCGTTTTAGCTTCTGTCAGCACCTTGACGATCTCCGGCATGTTGGTTACCCTTCCTGCCTCGATCCGATCGGCCAAACCGAAAAAATTGACACAGGTCCCACAGCAAATTATCTCTACCCCAAGATTTTCCAGCGATTGTAAGCTTTCTAAAACCGGCGACCCTGTGCTTGCCAACTTTACACCAGAATTATACAACAACATCATCTTGGGCTTGAGTTTGGCATCTATTAATTTACTAAGAAAATTCGCCATGAGGCGCGCTCCCAACTCCTCGTCTCCCTGTCCCATCTTGTCGCTGTTTATTACCACTACCCTCTCCATTGAAAAACCCCTTTGCTTATTTTTTCCTAAGTATACGATATAGATCTCTTGTTGTAAAGGAATTTGAAAAAAACCCTCCCACCAAAAGGTGGAAGGGAGGGTAATCTTGATAAAAACTGACTTGGTTAGGTTAAAGTCCATACATTGCCACGATCTCTTTTTTCTTTTTCCCTAAAATATCGTATTTCTTACCGATCTTGGTAAAGGCTTGGATGGCTTTATCCAGATGCTCCATCTCATGAACTGCTGAGATCTGAACTCGTATCCGTGCCTGGCCTCGGGCAACCACCGGATAGAAGAATCCGATAACGAATATGCCTTCAGAATAAAGGTCTTTAGCAAAATCCTGAGCTAATTTGGCATTATAGAGCATGATGGGGACGATGGGATGAATCCCTTCTTTGATGTCGAAGCCCGCCTGGGTCATCTTCTTTCTGAAATACAGGGTGTTCTTTTCCAGTTTATCTCGTCTCTCCGTGGTTTTTGAGATGATATCCAGAACCCGATTGGAGGCTGAGACAATCACCGGAGCCAAAGTATTTGAGAAAAGATATGGTCGGCCTCGCTGTCTGAGCATCTCCACGATTTCCTTTCGACCGCTTACACAACCACCGGAAGCTCCTCCTAAAGCTTTACCCAAGGTGGTGGTGATGATATCTACCTTGTCCATCACCCCACACAACTCATGGGTGCCTCTTCCGGTCTTACCTATAAATCCGGTGGCGTGGGAATCGTCCACTAACACCATGGCATCGTATTTTTCCGCCAGGGCACAGATTTCGTCCAGCTTAGCTATATCTCCATCCATAGAAAAGACTCCATCGGTGGCGATCATGCGAAATCGAGCGCCCTCCGCCTCCTTCAGTTTTTCCTCCAGATGCGCCGTGTCCAAGTGCTTATAATTATACTGTTGAGCCTTGCAAAGCTTCATTCCATCCACAATGGAGGCGTGAACCAGCCTATCGGCGATGATGGCATCATCCTTGTCCAAAAGTACCTCAAAAACTGCGGCGTTGGCATCCATACAGGAAGAAAAAAGAATAGTATCCTCCATCCCCAGAAATTC
>JAOZNS010000089.1 GCA_029933635.1 Candidatus Zixiibacteriota bacterium
CCTTTTGCTCACCATGGTGGGAGGAATTTTAAGCCAACTCGGTAGTGAAGTTGGACCCATGCAGGGACTTACCGGAGCATTGGGCATCTTTATGGCTTTCTTCATGGCGCTTTTCTATGCGGTGCTTGGCGCAGTGGTGACCGCGATCTTCACCTGGATTTACAATCTTTTGGCAAAGGGGGTGGGGGGAATTAAGCTGTTTTTAGAGCAGGAGAGACCTCAGATGGCCGCTGAGCCGATACCAAGACCTGAAGCTGAATCCGAAGGATTGTTAGGAAATCAAAGATATGAGTGAGGTAAGAGTAAGGATGGCTCCCAGCCCATCCGGTTTCCTCCATGTAGGCACCGCCCGAACCACCATCTATAACTGGCTTTTTGCCCGACATCACCGGGGAAAATTCATCTTAAGAATCGAAGATACGGACGTATCTCGGTCCAATCAAAAGATGGTGGATGCTATCTTAGAAAGCTTAAGGTGGCTGGGGTTGAACTGGGATGAGGGTCCATATTATCAGTCTCAGAGAATGGCACACTATCAAAGATATGCTCAGAAGCTTTTAGAAAATGGGAAAGCTTATTTCTGTTTCTGTTCTCCCGATGAACTGGAGGAAAAAAGAAGGCAAGCCATGGACTTAAAAGCTCCCCTGAAGTATGATAGAACCTGTCTGAGACTTTCAGAGGCTGAAAAAGAAGAAAGGATAAAGAGGGGGGTGCCAAAGGCAATAAGGCTTTTTGTACCAGAGGGGGAGACGGCTTTCTCAGATTTGGTATACGGTGAGCTTAAAAAACAAAATGAGGAGTTAGATGATCTGATCATCCTAAGATCCAACCAGACCCCCACCTACAATTTTGCCTGCGTGGTGGATGATGTGGAGATGAGGATAACTCATGTGATCAGAGGAAACGACCACATTGCTAACACCTTCAAACAGCTCTTGATCTATGATGCGTTAGGGCTGGCTCCCCCGAAATTTGCTCATATTCCTTTGATTCTGGGAAAAGACCGAGCTAAAATCTCCAAAAGACATGGGGCGATCTCTGTAATGGAATATAAGGAAAAAGGTTTTTTACGTGAGGCTCTGGTGAACTACCTGGCTCTTCTGGGATGGTCTCCCAAAGACGACAGGGAAATCCTTTCGATAGACCAGATGATAGAGCTATTCAGCTTGGAAGGGGTGAATCCTTCTAATCCAATCTTCGATCAGGAAAAACTGGAATGGATGAATGGAGAATATATCCGAGCTACAGAAGACCAGAAGCTTTTGGACTTGGTCCTTCCATTTCTGATTAAAGAAAAGTTAATTACGGAACACACGGCAAAACGGAAAAGGGAGTGGCTTTTGAAATTTATCTCCCTGTTCAAAGAGAGATGTAAGACCTTAAAGGAGTTTGCCGAAAAGGGGAAATATTTCTTCGAATTTTCCCATCAATATGAACCAGAAGCTTTAAGCAAGTATTTCAGTGCTCCTGAAGCCGCAGATAGACTGAATGTTCTGGCTGAAAGGCTATCCGAGTTAGAAACCTTCGAAAAGGCGGAAATAGAGCAGACGCTTCGTGGTCTGGCAGATAAGATGAAGATAAAATCAGCCGCCTTAATTCATCCGGTCCGCTTAGCTACAACCGGAACCTCCACCGGTCCCCCACTTTTTGATCTCTTAGAACTTCTGGGCAAAGGGGAAGTAATAAAAAGAATCAAAAAAGCGATCGAGTTTATTCAAACAAAGTTATAGTCCAGCCTCATTTATTTATTCGGAGACTGGGAAGTCAACTGACCTTGTAGTCGTTCATCATAACGGAGGGTTCCGGATATTATCCCGAGCTCAAACTGAAGTACGGAAGCGGAGCTTCCGCCGCGCAAGCGAGCTTGTGCACTCCTATAGAATCCCCTAACTTACTGTTTCTGCGCCTTCTCTATCTTAGCCCAGGTATCATGTAACGATACTGTGCGGTTGAATACCAGTTTTTTAGCGGATGAATCAGGATCAACACAGAAATAACCCAGCCTTAAGAACTGATAACGATCTCCTGGTTTTGCGCCTGCCAGGCTGGGTTCGAGTTTGCATGAGGTCAAAATCTCAAGCGATTTCGGATTCAAATTAGCTTTGAAGTCAGAACCTTCCTCCATCTCTTCTGGATTGGGCTTCAGGAAAAGATGCTCGTAGAGACGCACCTCAGCTTCGAGGGCAAAAGGGGCAGAAACCCAGTGTAAGGTTCCTTTGACCTTACGGGTAGCTTTGGGTCCGCCGCTTTTCGTTTCAGGATCATAACTGCAGTGGAGTTCAATTACCTCGCCGCTCTGGGGATCCTTAACCATCCTCTCGCACTTAATGATATAGGCATGTTTCAGCCGCACCTCTCGTCCCGGTGCCAGTCGGAACCACTTATCTGGGGGCTCTTCTTTAAAATCATCTCTCTCAATATATAAGGCCCGCGAAAAGGGCACCTTTCGTGTTCCCATGCTGGGATCCTCTGGATTGTTTGTCGCCTCCAACTCTTCAACCTTATCCTCAGGATAATTGTCCAAGATCAGCCGAAGCGGGCGCAAAACCGCCATAACCCGGGGAGCCTTTTTGTTTAAATCTTCACGAAGGCAATGCTCCAAGAGTGCAATATCAACGGTGCTTTCCTTCTTAGCCACGCCGATACGTTCACAAAAGTTTCGGATTGACTCAGGCGTATAGCCCCGTCTGCGCAAACCCGATATGGTGGGCATGCGCGGATCATCCCAGCCATTCACATACCCCTCCTCCACCAGTTGCAGAAGCTTTCTTTTGCTCATCACGGTATAGCTTAGATTGAGGCGAGCGAACTCGATCTGCTGTGGATGATGGAGGCCTAATTGATCAAGGAACCAGTCATATAAGGGACGGTGATCTTCAAATTCCAGCGTGCAGATAGAATGGGTGATGCCCTCGATGGAGTCAGACTGACCGTGAGCCCAATCGTAGGTGGGATAGATGCACCACTTATCACCTGTTCGGTGATGGGAGGCGTGCAGGATCCGATACATGACCGGATCGCGCAGGTTCAAATTCCCGGAGCTCATATCAATTTTTGCTCGAAGCACCCGGGAACCGTCAGGAAATTCACCCGCTCGCATTCTCTGGAATAAATCCAGATTCTCCTCCACCGAGCGATTACGATATGGACTCTCCCTTCCTGGCTCCGTCAAGGTGCCTCGATACTCCCTGATCTGTTCAGCACTCAAATCATCCACATAGGCTTTGCCAGCTTTGATTAATTTGATGGCATATTGGTAAAGCTTTTCGAAGTAATCCGAGGCATAATATAACCGATCACCCCAGTCGAATCCCAGCCAGCGAACATCCTCCATGATTGATCTGACGTATTCGGTCTCCTCTTTGGCTGGATTGGTATCGTCGAATCGCAAATTGCAAAGTCCCCCATACTGGGCGGCAATTCCAAAATTCAGGCAAATGGATTTGGCATGCCCGATATGAAGATAGCCGTTAGGCTCGGGGGGGAAGCGTGTATGCACTCGCCCACCATATTTGTTTGTCCTCAGATCCTCCTCAATGATCTCCCGGATGAAGTCGGTGGGACGTCCAGAAGCAGTCCTTTTCATGCTCGGATTTCCCTTCTTCTTTTTGTTGGCGTTTGATTCGGTGCTCGAGGATTTTCTCACTTTTCACCTCGGTTTTGGTTTAAGGCCCAAGCTTCTTCTCCATTTGTAAAAACCAATATATAGTATTTTATATTTCGCCAAACCAGAAAAAAGATTTAATTGTTATACGTAAAAGCCTTCAGTTTTTCTGTTGACTAAAGTTGTGGTATTTGATATACTTTTCAAGCCAAGTAGGAACATAGGAAAAAGCAGAAATTCTGATAAATATGAGTAAAAACTGCTCGGGTTCAATTCTATGAGGGTTTTTCTTCTTAAGAAGGCGCGAAGTCTTCGCCGATACCGCCAGATCGTTACCGTTCTTCTAAAATATGGTTTCGATCAGCTTCTGGATCAGATGAAGATCTTCACCCATCTGCGCATAAGAAAAAAGGTGCTAAAGAAAGCCGAAGGTCTGGAGAAGCTCACCTATGCTCAGAGGATAAGATTGGCTTTAGAGGAGCTGGGTCCCACCTTCGTTAAATTGGGGCAGGTTCTCTCCATGCGCCCCTTTTTGATCCCTCTGGAGCTGGTGCTGGAGCTGACCAAGCTTCAGGATCAGGTGGGTCCCTTTCCCTTTGTTCAGGTGAAGCAGATCGTGGAATCTGAACTTCGGGCCTCTTTGGAAGAACACTTTTCCTCATTCGACACCATCCCCATTGCCTCAGCCTCCCTTTCCCAGGTGCATAAGGCGGTCACAAAAGACGGAAAGTCTGTGGTGGTGAAGGTTCAAAGACCACAGATCAAACAGATAATTGATGCGGACATGGATATCCTGAAAGACTTAGTAAATTTGTTAGAAAAATATGTTCCGGAATCCAAACAGTACGATCCCCGGGGAATAAGGGAGGAGCTGGAAAAATCTATCCGGCGGGAGATCGACTTCAACAACGAAGCCAGAAATATCGAGGTATTCAGGGAGAACTTCAAGGATGAAAAAAAAGTTTTCGTTCCCGAAGTCTTCTGGGAGCTAACCACCTCCAAGGTTTTGACCATGGAGTTCATAGACGGTGTTAAGATATCTGACCTGGAGGAGCTAAAAAGAAGGGGGATTGATAGGAAATTGCTAGCGCGGATCGGCGGAAGGATGGTTTTCAAGCAGATCTTTGAGGACGGCTTCTTTCATGCAGACCCACATCCGGGAAATCTTTTTGCCTTAGAGGGAAACGTCATCGCACCGGTGGATTATGGAATGATGGGAAGGCTTTCGGAAACCACAATGGACGAGTTAGCCGACCTTTTGATCTCCGTGGTTACCTGGAATCCGGGTGGGATAGTTAAAGTTTATCAGGATGTAGAGGTGGTGGGCGAGGAGGTAAACTTAAGAGCCTTAGAGGCAGACTTAGCCGACTTCCTTTATAAATATCACCGCATACCTCTTTCCCGTCTGGACATGAAAACCTTGATGAATGAGGCTTTTGAGATAATCCGCAGGCACGATATCCAAATCCAGGCGGAGTTGATGTTGTTCTCCAAAGCCTTAGTGACCTACGAGGAGGTGGCTAAGATGCTGGATCCGGAATATGACCTGGTCACCCAGATGATCCCATATGTCAAAAAGCTGGCCTATCGAAAGTTCAAGCCTAAGGTGCTTTTGAAGGATCTCTTCACCACCTCGGTGGACTTTCGAGAACTTTTGGTCATACTTCCTTTTCAGCTCAAAAGAATTATAAAGAACTTAGCCAGGGGGCGCTTATCCTTTACCTTTCAGCATAAGGGGCTGGATAAGCTGATCTTGGAGTTGGATCGCTCCTCCAATCGGGTTTCCTTTGCCTTAATCATCGCTGCCATAATCGTGGGTTCATCTTTGATCATGCGTCTTGAGACCAAATACACCTTGTTTGGTTATCCCCTATTTGGAATATTAGGTTATATTTTTGCCGGCGTCTTAGGAGTGTGGCTGGTTATAGCCATATTAAGATCGGGAAAATTGTAACCTCACCCCTTCTATCCCCCTCTCCACACCTGTGGAGAGGGGGATCAAGGAGGTGAGGTTTAACGACTATGAAAGAAACTAATCCCAAATGGAGGCACCCCGGTGGCAAGCTCCGGGAACTTGGTGCAGAGAAACTATCCGATGCCGAGCTTCTCTCCATTTTGATCTCAACTGGCGTTAAAGGAAAATCAGCTGAGGAGATCGCCAAGGAGATTTTGGAAAAGTTTGGCTCCTTCAAAGGAATGGCGAACCAACCTTTAGAAAAATTCCTGGAGATAAAGGGGCTTAAAGACGTAAAAATTATCCGGATAGCGGCAGCTTTTGAGATTGCCAAAAGAATAATTGATCAAGTTATTGAAGAAAATGACAAAATCGAAAATACCAGGTAAGAAGGCTAAGATGCCGAGTCCATACGGTAGGATGGCGCAGAAAACAGAGTGGACCGCTACAGCAGTGATGATGCACTGGATGCGGGAAATCATACAAAAAAACAATTTAGACTTAGGTTTTCCAGACGTCGAGACCATAGGAAAAGATAGAAAGAAGCCGGATCTGGTGATTTATGAGAGCCGTCGAAGCAGAAACGTGCTCTGTGTGATTGAAGCCAAACCTCCCTTTTATGATGTTTTCGATTATAAGGAATTGAAAGAGCCGGCCAGAAAGAAAGCAGTAAGACGGAAAGCCAAGTATTTCGCTACCACAAACTTTAGACGCTTAATCTGGTTCAATACTGCAAGAGTGAATGCCCAGGAATCTGAAGAAAGACAGATGGTGGACAAATACATCCTTTCCGAACTCGAAGACCTTGATCTAATTGAGGAGACTAGACACAGAGAAAGCATAAAAAGGGAATTAGAGAAGTTTCTTCTGAAATTATATGCGGTATACACCGGTAAAGAGCCAGAACCCAAGCAGGCTATAGATGAGCTTCTGGTCTTCAGGCTTCACGAAAAAATTGAACGTCTTTCCGGCTACTATAGAGGTCTAATCGAGGACCAATGTCATAAAGACAGTAGTTTTCTCAAAAGACTTAAGAGGTGGTTTAAGGAACAACAATGGAGCTTCGCCTGGCAAATCCATGACTTTGAGAAAGCGGCAAGACAGACAGCCTACCTTCTGATAAATAAAATCCTTTTCTACGAAGCTCTTCAGTCAAAAAGACCGGATAAACTGGATCCGTTAGAAATTCCTGAAAGCCTCACTAAAGCCTCGCGACTTCAGAAAACGCTTCAAGGATTCTTTGATGAGGTTTTGGACATAGATTATGAGACTATTTACACTACGGACTTCATCGACACGGTTGCCTTTCCTGATTCCAAAGAGGTGGTGAAGGAGATAAAGGAACTGGTCGGTATCCTCAAGAAATATGACTTCTCGAAACTGGGTTATGACATTATTGGAAGGATATTCGAAAGGCTCATCCCGGGTGAGGAACGACATAATCTGGGGCAATATTTTACCAATCCAGATGTGGTTGATCTTATCTTACGCTTTTGCATCAAGCATGAAAAAGACAAGGTGCTTGACCCAGCTTGCGGTGCCGGAACATTTTTGGTAAGGGCATATCAACATAAAAAGCTAATGAATCAAAGGCTTTTGCATGAAGATACCCTGGCGACCCTTTGGGGTAATGATATAGCCAAATTCCCAGCTCATCTCTCAACCATTAACCTTGCCATCAACGACTTGAGCGCCGATAAAAACTATCCCAATATTCTTCAGGAGGATTTCTTTTCTCTGTTAAGTCAACAAACTGGCTTTGAGCTTCCTAAGAAGTGGAGAATGGTCAGAGCAAAGACCTTGGGTCTGGAGGAACGAGAAGTCGAATACCCCCGTTGGTTCGATTGTATTGTGGGCAATCCTCCGTATACCAGGCAAGAAGAGATAGGCAAGATCGCTCCTCGTGAATTGGAGTTCAAAAAAGATGTGATCAAAAGCGCTCTTTTAGACATAAAAGGAAAAAAGATAGCCACAATCTCCAAAAGGGCAGGTATCCATGCTTACTTCTTTGTCCATGGAACTAAGTTTTTGAGAGAAGGTGGATATTTCGGCTTCATCGTATCCAACTCCTGGCTGGATGTGGATTATGGTAAAGGTCTACAGGAATTCTTTCTGAAAAATTACAAAATCGTCGCAATAATCGAGTCGAAGGTGGAACGCTGGTTTGAAGAGGCGGACATCAATACTTGTATCGTCATTCTCCAGAAGTGCAGAGACCAAAAAGAACGGAATGAAAACTTAGTTCGTTTCGTTTACCTCAAAAAGCCTTTACGTCACTTTATTCCACCAGCCCAAGATATGTGGGAAAAACAGATTGACAGGCTAAACGAAATAGATAAGCTGATCAAAACCATTCTGGCGCATAATGAATTTTATGAAAATGAGGATTTACGAATCTTTCCCAAAAGCCAAAAGGAGTTGTGGATTGAAGGCACCTCTCCCCCTGAGTCTCCCTCTCCACAAAATCAGACCTCTCCCCCTTAGTCCCCCTCTCCACAAATGTGGAGAGGGGGAAACAAAAAGGGGGAGAGGTTAAAATCTGAAGAGGGGAAAATAAAAGAGGGAAAGGTTACACCCGGAGGGAGTGAGGTCTACACCGGCTCCAAATGGGGCAAATACCTCCGAGCACCCCAAATTTTCTTCAAGATTTTGGAAAAAGGAAAAGGCAAATTAGTTCCCCTTAAGGAAATTGCAGAAGTTAGGCGTGGTTTCACCACTGGTGCCAACGAGTTCTTCTATCTGACCGAAGAGGAGATAAAGAGAAAAGGAATTGAGAAAGAGTTCTGGATGCATAAGGATGAAGAAGGGAATTGGATTCCCAATTATGTGATCAAAAGTCCTCGTGAATGCAAATCTATTGTGGTGAAGCCAGAGGATTTAAAATATCGAGTCTTAATGATTCATAAAGACAAGAAAGACTTGAAGGGAACCAAGGTATTGAGATACATAAATGAGGGTGAAAGAAAAGGGTTTCATAAGAGACCGACATGCGCAAGTAGGGGTAGATGGTATGATTTGGGAAAACGAAAGCCAGCCCCTATCAATATTAACTATCTAATAAATGATGTTGCGAGAGCATTTATCGGTGACTATTGGGCAAGCGATGATTTCCAAGAAATACACACCGAGGAGAATATTGCTCCGTTTCTAAACGGTAGTCTTTTTTGGTTTTTACAAAATCTTGAGGGAAGAACCAGTTTTGGTGGAGGTTTGCTGAAAATACAAACCTATGAATTTCAGAACATTTTTGTCTGCCTTGATGTGAAATATGATAGTAAGATAAACAATGCATTTATGCAACTTGTCTCACGACCGGTCGATTCAATCTTTACAGAATTAAGTGCTTCTACCTCAGAAGAGGTGACTCTTGACAAAATCAAGCCGGACCGCAGAGAGCTGGATAAAATCATAATGGGAGAAATCTTGGGACTTTCAGAGGAAGAACAGCTTGAGGTTTATCGGGCGGTGGTGGATTTGGTCAAGTCACGGTTAGAGAGGGCTAAAAGTTTAAAGAAAAGAAAGAAAACCAAGGAGGGAGTAGACATTGATCTATTAGTAAAGACGGTGAAGGAAAAGATTGGCGAAAACACATTGGGTAAGTTTTACAAAGAGAGGATACTAAGTCGGAAGAACTTAACCAGCAGAAGGCTGCCGAAAGCAGGGGGTAAAACCAAAATTGAAGCGGGTCTTTTTGGTTGGCGACTATATTCAGGCAGAGCACATATTGACTGTTCCTCTGAACTTGAAGCTCGCTATCTTAAAATCTGGGCTGACATCGGACTTGCCAGAGTCAAAATGCCAAAAGACCTGAAGTATCTGAAAAACATTATTTCAAACTTAGAAAAACTCCACAAAGAAAATAATAAAGTAATTGAATCATATTTAGAGTCAATCATAGATGTTAAGACTCAAGCCAAAATTAGAGACCTGATCTGGCAGGAGATAATGGATTGACCTCTCCCCCTTAGTCCCCCTCTCCATGAAATGGAGAGGGGGAGACAGGTCACTTGACTCAAATGAGGGGTGAGGTAAAAAAGAGAGATGAGTTACCCACAGGTTCCCGGCTATATTTTCGAGCTTTGTCGGAAACTTCGGAAGAAGCAAACCGATGCAGAAAAACTTTTATGGAAATGTCTTCGGGGAAAGCGTCTGAATGGATTAAAGTTCAGGCGACAGCATCCCATTGGCAGATACATAGCCGATTTTTATTGTCCAGAAGCACGTCTGGTCATTGAGTTGAATGGGAAAGTTCATCATCTAAAAGATCAAAAGGATTATGATAGGATTCGCCAGGAGATTATCGAGACGCGTGGAATTCGAGTTTTGCGAATCAAAAACGAAGAAATTGAACAGAACCTAGAACATGTGTTAAGGAGGGTG
>JAOZNS010000090.1 GCA_029933635.1 Candidatus Zixiibacteriota bacterium
TGAATCCTGCGGACACTATCCGAAATTCCAGCAACCAAATTGGAGAAGACCCTTAAGTTTTTACTTTCACTCCTTCTTTTCTAAAACGAAGATAAAGAAAATTTACAAGCAATAAATGCGTTAAATAACAACTCGAATTATGGACATCCTGGTGGAGGTCCTTCGCGGTAAAGATAGTTGATCAGATAAACTATATCTCCCAGATCGACCATTCCATCGCAGTTGGTATCTCCCGCCTCATAGGGGATGGGAGCAGGACCGCCTCGATACACATAGCTTATTAAATAGACCACGTCCCCAATATCTACAACACCGTCGTGGTTGGCATCGCCTGTGATGTACTCTGCAACCTCCACCTCCTGTTGATAGGGCAGATAGTTGTGTTTGGTCACCGTAATGTACATGCTTCCAACTGTGGAAGGGGATGGGTTAAAAGAGATATCTCCGGAAGCATCGGTATATCCGGTAAGGTATACTTCGCCCTGCTTCCATAGGCAGACATAAGCTGAATCCACAGAACTGTGGGTGGTTGCATCCTCCACGTGGACGGAAAATGATGAGTTTTCCGGCGGAAGCATGGAGGGATGGGTCACCTCGAAGCTGTCCGGCTCATCTGTCCAGATGGGCATCTCCGGCTCACCCAGAAGGTTAAAGGTCCACTCACAGTGCTTTTCATCGGTGGTCGAATGGCTAAAGTGATGCTTGGCTTCCACCATGATCTGTCCCAGATTATATTTTCCATAGAAAAACACCGCCACCCACCACTGCTTATCCAAACCGTTAGATAAACTGAAGGGTTGACCTTGATAATACAATCCGTTCCTGGTGTTGCCACAGAAAGCCACTCCGGCCTGATTGGGATTCCAGATGACGAAATGCTCGGCAATACAATCGTTGGCATCCATATGATTGGGATGACAGCCGGGAGTAACTATCACCGATAATTGATCGTTATTATAAAGTGCATCCACATCTGAATTATAGATACCCCAACCATGATGAAAGTCTCCCGTTCCCAGGACGGTGGTGTTGGCGTGGTCGGCGTGGTTTACCAAATTCTGACCTGCGTTGAGGGCATTTATGACTGCTGTTCGGTGGTTACCGTAATCGCTATCGTATACCTTGGTCACGTTGAAACGCGAGGGGATATAATAGGAGTAGATGTTCTCCTTCAAATCTTCACCGGGGGTGTAGGCATCATAATCCATTCCAATAAGCAGGATATCCAAAGGATAGTCGGTTCGGGGAGGATCCTTTTCGTATTTCAAAACCTTGTTTATAAACGTATTGATCTCGGTGGAACTCCCCACCGTGACCCGGCCCACAAAGACCTCATGAGTCCAGTCATCGTCGAAGTCAGAATAATATTGATCGCTGGGGGTGCTCTCTGAGTAATAGGTTCTATATTCAAAAGGGACGGTTTCATTCTCGCCTCCTAAAAGGAAATAGCTGGTGCCCCAGCTTGAATAAGCGTCGGAGATAAAATTGCGAATCTTCTCCTGGTAAGTGGAGCCGCCGTAGTTGAAGTAAATCCAGCCGGTGTTAATTACCGTATCCTTCACCCCTTTCTGTGTGTGCCAGTCGGCCAATGGCTGGAAATAAGAGGCAAAGGAAGAAGAGGTGATGATTACGTGATCGAAGGGGCCGTCCGGAAGAATGCTCGACCCTGCTTTAAAGGTAGAAGAAAGTTGCACATCGTTTGGATTTACCACCATATCCTTCACCATCTTTTCATAGGTCCTCTCACCCTTTGCGGAGATATGGGGAGAAAGATAATCTTTGCATTCATATCCCTCCTCACCCTGGATAAGCAGTGTAATGGAGGTGTAAAAGAGAAGTCTCTTTTCGGAGGGAATATATTGTAAAGGATAAAGTAACACCACCGCCAAGCCCTGACCTGCCAGATCGGTTTGGTGCACAAACTTGGCTACCTTCAAAGGGTAGGGCTGAGCCGAGGCATATATCTTTGGATCAGGTTCAACAAAATCTGAGGGTTCATCTGAGCCTGCGATTGTCCTGGGTGGTTGAGCAGGAAAGATATTAAACTCGCCGGAAATTTCCTTCGAGGTTGTCTGGATAACCTCCATGCTCTTTACCGCCATTCCGGGCGGCAGGGCTATCCTTATCTCCTTTGATGGTAACAAAGGCTTTCCCACATCAGCTAAGAAAGACCCTCCCTCCAGCCTCACCATATCGTATCCTGAAAGCTTATCAAATGAAAATTCTTTCAGTGAAAACTCAACGGTATGGTGCACGTTTAAACTTGCTTCTGAAAAAATCGGCCTGGTAAAAAATATCATCCAGATTATGGCCAAACATGCACTACTTAGCCTTGATCTTAGCATTTTTTCTCCTCTGTTTTTCTTTCGGGGGTGGTCCAAAAACAATTAAAAATTCCACCCTATGCTTTTATGTTTCTACGTCACCTCGGAGATAAAACTTAAATCTTAAAAATAAAAAGAAACACCAATTCCTCAGTTTGGCAGGAGCTAAGATGTTGGGTCAGCATTCCTTCCCTTCTTTCAGGTCAAATAAAAAATCATCCTTTCTAATCATAATTTACCAAAACTTTTAATCTTGTCAACCGATTTCTGGCAAATATCTGCTTATTTAAGGCAGGGTCCTCTCCAAGATTAAGTGCTCAAACGCTCACACGGGCATTCAGTTGAATTTTTGTGCCGAGAAGCTTGCCCTGTTAAATGAAAAGGGTGGATGATACCATCCACCCAGAATCGAATCAAATTTTCTATCAGGTCTTAGCAGAGACGATCTTGAATAGCATTTATGGAGAGCTATAAGGGCAAAAGCGTCTCCATTCTCCCTCGAAAAAGCCTTTCCGTCTCATCTGTTCTCCTGCTCTCCAGTGGCCCTTCAGCACCCCCTTAGCCTGATGATTTCGATCGAACCACTCACCCACGAACCATCCTCTTGCCTGGTTATCTGAATATCCCCACCTTCCTTTGAGCAGTCCTCTGAAGGCGCCATTGAAGCTTACGTATTTTCCGAAGAAGACTTTCTCTCCGTTATGTCTTATTCCCCAGTGTCCTTTCAGATGACCGGCTAAGCTTCCATCCCGATTGATCCATCTTCCTTTAAAGACACCCCGATGTGGTGCCGTTTGTATCCACCTCCCATCCAGAAATCCGTTGCCGCAAGGAACCAACTGCTTTTTGCATCCCACGAAAGCGATCTCATTTCCTTCTCCGTCCACCTGATAAATGACATTTATCGAATCCAACTCGGAGAAGCTGAACGTCCGGCTGAAAGGGGTGGTGGTAAAGGTGAAGCTTCCCTCCGTATCAATGCTATCAGCGTGGTTCGGAGGAACAACGATGGCGATATAGATGCCATCGAAGTGAGGTCGGGTGTAAGAGGTCCACTCCAAGGTTTTTCTATCCGGCCGGGGTCGATGAATGAAGTCCCCTGGCTCAAAACGAATCGTTCTTAAAAGCACCAAGGTGCCTTTGTCTATCTGAGCCTTGCCACTCCAGTCAATCACGGAAGAGGCGGTGGTATCCCACTCTAACCTTCCCCAGGTGATACGTAAAAAGTAAACCACCACTAAGGAATCCTCCATGTCTCGGGCCACCTGGGGATCGGTGCTTAAAAGATCCTCCACCTCCTGATCTTCTCCAAAATCATTTAAAATCTCAGGATCACCAAAAGCTGGTGCTTCATCCGTGGGCTTGTATCCACCGAATTCATCCTCCAGATCTGGAACCTCCACCTCCGTATTGTCGTTGTTGATCTTCTTGGCGGAGTCAAATATGCATCCGCCGGCAAAGAATGTGGTGGTGCAAAGTATCACAACCAGCACAGCGAAAAATTTCAGTTTCATAAAACACCTCCGGTTAATTTTTTGCTTCAGGTCTCATCTTTAAAGTTTGGCGCCAACTTCGAATTACCTTTTTGCAAAAAAGGTGCCAAAAAGAAGAAGAAGGCCTTTTCTAAAGTAAGTCTCAGAGAATCAATATCTTATGTGCTTGATCATCCTGATTCCCTTCGGGAAGAAATGAAATGGTGAACTTTAAGGTGCATCCTTTTGTCCCATTGAACCGGAATGCACATAGGGTCTTGGATCTCCAGACAGGTATGCGAAAAGCCATCCATTTTTCCAAGGTCATTAAGAAAATGACCTTGAGGATAGGATTTTAATTTATCCCAGCCAAAAGTCGTCAAAACAAATCTGAACTGAAGGTGCAAGATTATACAGGGTTTGATGAATCAAACCCATACAGAAGATAGGTTGAGTTGTAGGAAGCGGTTTGATTCGATCGAAGCGACTTTACAGAATTAAGAATAATCCAGCACTTATCACTTGCCTCCCCTTTTGAGCATCATTATCTTACATCTAAGTAGGTGAGTTGTGTTCATTTTTTGCAAAAATTCTGCGGGAGTCAAAAATTTATCCTCCGGAGGTTCTATGGTTCAGATTCAAAGGATTCATCAATTGGGTCTCAAGCAACATCTGCCTTTGAGTCTTTTCTTGATACTCTTTTATGGAGCCATTTGCATCACCAAATCAATCGCCCGGGAGGAGATGGTGCTGAAAAAACCTCCAAAAACCCGGGCAGATAATGTGATAGAAATTATCCACGGACAAAAGGTCGAAGATCCTTATCGGTGGTTAGAGGATGCCAAAAGCGAGGAAGTTCAAAAATGGGTAAGCGAACAGAATCAATACACCCGTTCCATTCTGGATCGTCTTCCCGCTCGTGACAAGATAAGGACCCGTCTGGAGGAACTTTTCGCCATAAGTTACATCGGAGCACCACAGGTGCATAAAGGTAGATATTTTTACACCAAGCGCGAAGGAATGCAAAACCAGCCGGTCCTTTATGTTCGAGAAGGAATAAATGGAAAAGAGAAGGTGCTTTTGGATCCCAACACCCTTAGCCAGGAAGGTCTGGTATCGCTGGATTGGTGGTTTCCCTCTGATGATGGGAAGCTGTTAGCCTACGGTCTTTCCAGGCGGGGAACGGAACAGAGCACCCTTTATCTTATGAATGTAGAGACAGGTGAAAAGCTTCCTGACGTGATCACCAGAACTCGCTATACCAGTCTATCCTGGAGAAAAGATAACAGCGGGTTTTACTACACCCGGTATCCAGCAGTTGGCACGGTCCCCCCGGGAGAAGAGAACTACCACCAGCATCTTTTCTATCATACGTTGGGAGCTGATCCAGAAAAGGATCCTGAGATTTTTGGTCAGGGAAGGAACATGACGGAGATGTATTCTACATCATTTTCGCCGGACAACAGGTACCTTTTGCTCTCTGTATTCAAGGGCTGGGATAGATCGGATTTATATTTTTGTGATCTTCAATCCAAAAATGGGTTTGTTCCCATCGTGGTGGGAGACTCATCAATTTTTTCAGGTCAAATCGTAGGTGAAAATCTATATCTGCACACCAACTACGAAGCACCTAAATATCGCCTGCTCAAGGTTAATTTAAAGACGCCAGCCAAGGAGAACTGGGAGGAACTCATCCCGGAAGGAGAGTCGATGTTGGAACAGGTGGTAGTGGTGGGAAATTGGTTGGTGGCTAAATACATGCAAAATGCCTCCTCCCAATTGAAGATATTTTCCCTCTCCGGAAAATATCTTGAGGATATAAACTTGCCCACCTTGGGCTCCGTCTATGGGCTCAATGGAGAATGGGATGGCTCTGAGGTTTGGTTTGGCTTCGAGTCCTATTTCATACCACCGACTATATACCGCTATGACCTTAAAACAAGCGAGTTGACCATGATCGACCAAGCAAAGTCCGATATCGACACCTTACCTTATCAGGTTGAGCAAGTATGGTACAGTTCCAGAGATGGGACCAAAGTATCCATGTTTTTGGTGCATGGGAAAAAAATTAAGCTGGATGGAAACAACCCCACCTTGTTGACGGGATATGGCGGATTTAACGTCAGCCTGACGCCAAGGTTCCAGCGAAATACCTTTCTCTGGCTGGAAAATGGAGGAGTTCTGGCAGTCCCCAATTTAAGAGGGGGCTCTGAATATGGCGAAAAGTGGCACAAGGGAGGAATGTTACAAAACAAACAAAACGTTTTTGATGACTTCATCGCCGCCGCCGAATGGCTGATTGACCACGGATATACCAATCCTTCCAAGTTAGCCATAAAAGGGGGAAGCAATGGAGGGCTTCTGGTTGGTGCGGCTATGACCCAGAGACCGGACCTGTTCAAGGCGGTGGTGTGCGGTAACCCTCTTCTGGACATGGTCAGATATCATAATTTCTTAATCGCCAAATTATGGATTCCAGAATATGGATCGCCCGAAGACTCGGTTCAGTTCCAATGGCTTTACGCTTATTCCCCATACCATCAGGTAAAGGATGGAACCCCCTACCCCGCTACGCTCCTTATGACTGCAGACTCAGACACGCGGGTTGATCCCATGCATGCCAAGAAGATGACTGCTCGATTGCAGGCGGCCACCTCCTCAGATGCTCCCATACTTTTGCGCTTTGAAACCGAGACAGGTCACGGTGCAGGAACTCCCCTCTCTAAAGTCATAGAGGAATATACGGACATCTGGAGCTTCATCTTCTGGCAGGTGGGAGTGAGGTATCGATAATCAAAGGGAAAAATTTCAAAAAAGTTTTTTGCAACTAAAACCTGTCCGATTTTGTATATAGGAAAAGTTTTTGGTGAATCGATAGAAAATGCTTGAATTTCAAAATCTAAACCAAGTCTCGAAAGCTTATAAAATTTATCCTTCAGGAGCAAGTTATGGCTCAAAAGCCCATTTATCTGGATCATAATGCCACCACCCCCATCGATCCTCAGGTTGCGGAAGCCATGATCCCATTTTTGAAAGAACATTTTGGAAACCCATCCAGCTCCCACTGGTATGGAATCCAGGCAAAGCAAGCGGTGGAGAAAGCCCGAAAGCAAGTGGCAGAGCTTTTAGGATGCTTCCCCGATGAGGTGATCTTCACCAGCGGAGGAAGTGAGTCCAACAACTTTGCCATCAAAGGCATAGCTTATGCCCTTCAAGATAAGGGCAAACACATCATCACCTCACAGATCGAACATCCTGCAGTGATCAATGTCTGCAAGTGGTTGGAGGAAGACGGATTTAGGGTCACTTACCTGCCGGTAGACCGGTATGGCACAGTCGATCCACAAGACGTGGAGAAGGCTATAACAAATGGGACCATACTGATCACCATCATGCACGCTAACAATGAGGTGGGCACCATTCAGCCGATCCCGGAGATCAGCAAAATAGCCCGCAAACACGGGATTATCTTCCACACCGATGCAGCTCAGTCGGTGGGAAAAATTCTCACCAAAGTAAATCGGCTGGGCGTTGATCTCCTCTCGGTGGCCGGGCATAAGTTCTATGCTCCCAAGGGGGTGGGGGCGTTATACATGCGACGAGGAATCAAGATAGAAAAGCTGATCCATGGCGCAGGTCATGAACAAAATCGAAGGGCTGGGACGGAGAATGTGCTGGAAATCGTGGGGTTGGGAGAAGCGGCGCAGATCGCCTCCAGAGAACTTCAAAAAAATTCAGCTCATATGCGCAGTCTGCGTGATCGATTATGGGAGGGTTTGAAAAGAAACATCCCTCAACTCAAGCTAAACGGGCATCCGGGGAAACGATTGCCCAACACCCTTAACGTCAGCTTCCCCGGAGTGAATGCAAATACCCTGCTATCGGAGTTGGATCAACTGGCAGCCTCGCCTGGAGCGGCCTGTCATGCGGATCTGGCTGAGCCCTCCCCTGTGCTTCTGGCTATGAAGGTCCCTCCTCAGCTTGCTTTCCAGACGATCAGATTCTCCACCGGAAGAATGAACACAAAGGAACAGATCGATCGAGCCATCGACCTGATTACTCAAGCGGTCCTCCGTCTCTCTCCTGGGGTCGAAGCCCCGTCACCCTCAAGGGTGGATCAGACTGATGTCAAGCTAACTCATCTCACTCATGGATTGGGCTGTGCGTGCAAACTTCGACCCCAAGCTCTGGAACAGGTGCTCAGAATCCTCCCACCGAGCACAGACCCCAACGTGGTGGTCGGAACCTTAAAGTTAGACGATGCCGCCGTGTATCGTCTGGGCGACGGAATGGCTGTTGTTCAGACCGTGGACTTCTTCACCCCTGTGGTGGATGATCCTTATGATTTCGGTGCCATTGCTTCGGCCAATTCATTAAGCGACATCTATGCCATGGGTGGAAAACCTATCTTTGCCTTAAGCATTGTGGGTTTTCCGGAGAAGCGTCTACCTTTAAAAGTCCTTCACCAGATATTGAAAGGAGCCACTGATAAGGCTAAGGAGGCTGGCATAAGCATTCTTGGAGGACACACCGTTGAGGATGATGAACCCAAGTTCGGTCTTGTGGTAACCGGAGTGATCGATCCTAAGCGGGTGCTAACCAATGATCGGGCTGAGCCAGGCGATGCGATCATCCTCACCAAACCAATCGGTCTGGGCATCATCTCCACCGCTATAAAACGGGGGTTGGCTTCGGATGAGTTGATCAAAAAAGCCATTAAGGTTATGGGCACACTCAACCAGGCCGCATCCGAAGCCATGCAAGAGATGAAAGCCCATGCATGCACGGATGTAACTGGATTCGGGCTGTTAGGTCATCTAAAGGAGATGAGCTGTGCCAGCAAAGTCAATGCAAAAATCTATGCAAGCAGGGTGCCCGTTCTGAAAGAAGCCTGGCAACTTGCGGAAGGGGGAGCAGTTCCCGGAGGGACCCTCTCCAACTTAGATTTTGTATCAGACAAGGTGAAGTGGGAGCCCACCATTCCCCACATCGGAAAACTTATCTTATGCGACGCTCAAACCTCGGGAGGACTGATTATCGTCCTACCGCCCGATAAAAAAGACCAGATGCTTAAATCGCTTAAGGATAAAGGGGTGGAGGAATCAGCCTTCATCGGCGAATTCACGGAAAAGGGAGACGGAGATATCCTGGTAGAACAATAACAGATTCAAGCGGCGGAGAAAGGAGACTGCCCCCTGAAGTATTGAGCAGGAGGTCAGTCGACCGACAAAGTAACCCAGATCAAGCAAGTAACTATGATGCGTCAGGTAAGGAGGGTGATACAGTAAAAATAGTGGTAAAAGGCGATGAACGTATCGCTGGTGAAGGGGCAAAAGATAAGCCATCGTCTGTCTTGTGGCTTTGAAATTCTTTGAAGGGAACCCCGGGTTCAAACCTTGAAATGCCGTCCAATTAAATTCAAAATTCCAACAAAATTCAAATTTCTTTCGTGAAAGTTCTTTGAAGATGTTGACAAGCTCAATTATCGATTATATATTAATAATAGGAAATTTCAGAAGTTGGATTGACATCAGAAGCGGAAAAGCAAATGGATGGGCGATTAGCTCAGTTGGTTAGAGCGTTCGGTTCACATCCGAAAGGTCACTGGTTCGAATCCAGTATTGCCCACCATTAAATCAAAAAGATTAGCTTAAGCTCGATGGTGAAGCTGGTATGAAACGATCAATGAAGGAGTGCTGATGGAGAAGGAAGAGTGCTGTGGAGGTGAGGGCAATTTGAAAACAGAAGCCTTGAGCTTTTTAAGAATCCAAAGAAAAAAGAAGGAATCGTAAAGTGCACAACAAGCTTGTGCACTTTTTTGTTTTCTTATAGCAAGGAGAATAAGAATGGACGTTGAAAAAGAAATGGAGATGCTTCTCAAGCTTCAAAACGTGGATTATGATCTGGGAGAGTTGGAAAGGTCTAAAGATTATCTCCCGGAGATGATTAACAATCTGGAAAGAGAAATCGAGGAGACCCGACAAACGTTAAAGGAGTCGGAGGAAGAGCTCAAAGAGCAGAACCTTGTTCATAACAAATTGGACATGGAGTTAGCCAGCCTCAATCAGGA
>JAOZNS010000091.1 GCA_029933635.1 Candidatus Zixiibacteriota bacterium
ACAATCACCTCTGGCACGGTGGACATTCCTACCACATCGGCTCCAATCAGTCGCAGGAATCTGTATTCAGCTGCGGTCTCCAGATTGGGACCGGCAACCGCCACATAGACGCCTTTTTGCAATTTTATTCCCAGATTCAAAGCCACATTCTCCGCCAAAGCAATCAGCTCCGGATCGTAACAACAACACATATCCGGAAATCGAGGTCCCAAACTTTCATCGTTAGGACCAAAAAGAGGATTTGACCCTAAAAGGTTGATGTGGTCTGAGATGACAACTATATCCCCGGCTTTAAACAGTGGGTTCAATCCTCCACAGGCGTTAGAAGCCACCAAGGTATTTGCTCCCAAAGCCTTCATTACCCTCACCGGAAAGGTGACCTGCTTTAAATCATAACCCTCATAAAAGTGAAATCGGCCCTGCATGGCAACTACATTCTTTCCAGAAAGCTCACCGAAGATAAGTCTTCCTGCATGGCTTTCCACCGTGGAGATGGGGAAGTGAGGAATATCCTCGTAGGATATCTTCGCCTCAGCACTGATCCCATCAGCCAAAGATCCCAATCCCGTTCCCAGAATGATGCCGATCTTGGGCCCAAATTTAGTTTTGCTTCGGATAAACTGGGTAGCCTCATTTATCATCTCTTTAAGCGTCTTTGAATTCTTTGGTTCCATTTTAACGACCCATGCATAAATTTTTCTTATTAATTTCAGCTTTCGATCAAATCATCCAAATTGGACCAACGCCGACCTGCCCATCTGGGCAATTGAATGTGGACTTAACCTGCTCAAGTTCTCAATTATACGATTGATTTCCTTTTCCCATTGAATCCAAAAGTTTCGGGTAATTCACCTTCGTCGGAGAATACATTCATTCTTGCGCTAATCTAAATTTGCTATTTCTTTTTGGTAAATTCAACCCACAATTTTTGACTTAATTATCGGCAAGGATATCAAAAGATTATCCCTTTGGAGCAATTATTTTAGTTGAGAACTTAGATCATACAACATGGATACCAGAAAATATTTAATGAAAAGAAATCCAAAAATAGCAATTATCGGAGAAAGATCCAATCCCACTCCCTCACCCAAAGGCAGAGCTTTTCTGATTCGCGAAAGAACCGGGTCAGTGACTTTGGTCAAAAAGACCACCCCCGGATTGTAAGGATTGGGATTAAACCAAGAGAGAAGAGCACGAATGATGATTACGATCACGTAAAGATTTATTGCCAGATCCAAAAGCTTGGAAATTGCGAAGACGAAATTACCTAACACGAAAAACTCCTTTTTGGTGCTCATCCTCTGGGTCCAAATATCCCGGTCCCTATCCTGACCATGTTGGAGCCTTCCTCTATGGCCACCTCAAAGTCGTTGGTCATCCCCATGGAAAGAAACTTCATTTCCACGTTGGGTAGGTTTGCCGACTTTATCTTTTCAAAAAGTTTTTTCAATTTCTTAAAACATGGACGGACCTCCTCTGGATTCTCAGAGAAAAGCCCTACGGTCATCAGACCTTTGATCTTGATGCCTTCCAATTTCGAGATGGTTTCAATAAAGGGTAAAGCTTTATCGGGATGGACCCCAAACTTGGTTTCCTCGCCGGAGGTATTTACCTCAACCAGGATTTCCATCGCCTTCCCCAGATCTTTAGCCCTTCTGGAGATCTCTTGGGCGATGCGTTCCCTATCCACCGATTGAATGAAGTCAAAAAGTTGAACCGCTTTTTTGGCTTTGTTGGTTTGAAGATGCCCCACTAAGTGTTTTTCCACCCTTTCGGTTATCAGTTTGAACTTTTCCTCTGCCTCCTGCACCCGATTTTCACCGATGCTTCGAATCCCGCTCCGAATCGCCTCGTTTACCCTTTCTGCATCTACGGTTTTGGTGACCGCTACGAGCTTAACCTCATCTGCTCCCCTTCTGCCTCTTTCTGCCGCCTTCTGTATTCGAGAGCAGATGTCCTTGATGTTTTCTGCTATCTCCGACATTTCATCTTTGCCATATAATATCAACTACCTTTAAAAAAGCAACAACTTTCTCGTCTTATTTTGGATGCTGAAGTTGCCAACTTCGCATTTAGATCGAGAGGAAATAACTCCAAATTAGGTTTCATTCATCTGTGGTTTTCGTATCAGTTCGGTACTTTCTTGAGCAGTGATGTAAACAGGGATGATCCTATTTTTCAACGAATCCTCACCCTGTAAAAGCACACGGATATAATTATCCGAAAGACCGGTCAGCATAGCTGTTTTTCTGTCCCTTCGATTCTCGATCAACACCTTCAGCTTCCTCCCCACGAAGCGACCAATATATCCTTTCCATTTTTCGCTCCCCAAAGAATGTAAAATTTTGCTTCTTTTATGAATCACCTGAGGAGGGACTTTATCTGGCATGGTTGAAGCCCCGGTGCCTTTTCTATCAGAGTAGCTGAATACATGAAGATAATTTACAGGAGCTGAAGAAATAAATTGACAGGTATTTTCAAATTGGAGGTCGGTCTCGCCCGGGAAACCCACGATGACATCCGCGCCGATCAATATATCCGGGATGTTGTAACTTATTTTACCTACAAGTTCTTGATATTCCTTGGTGCAATAATCCCTTTTCATTCTTGAAAGGACCAAATCATCACCGCTCTGCAGAGGAATATGAAGGTGTCTGCAAATCCGATCGGATTGAGAAATAAGATCTATCAATTCATCTGAGAATTCTTTGGGATCGATGGAGCTATATCTGATCCTTTCTACCCTGGTCTGCTCCAAAATTCCTTTGGAAAGCTTAACTAAGTCCAAGCCGTCCCTGTTATACCTTCCAATGTGCACTCCAGTCAGCACGATCTCCTTATATCCATTTTTGACCAAATCGTTGATTTCTGAGATGACCTCGTTTGCATCCCTGCTTCTTTCTTTTCCTCTGGCCAAAGGAACCACGCAGAAGGAGCAGTTTTTTTCACATCCGTCCTGAATTTTTACCAGGGCCCGCGTATGTTTTGCCAATCCCTTAACCCTGAAGCCAAAGAACCGATGGTCCAGCTCCTTTTCCCTTATCTTCTTACCTAACATCTCGGCTATCAGGTAAGGGGCCTTTCCCTTCTCCTCCTGCTTGATCACCAGGCTTACTCCGGGCAAGGTTTTTAGAAGTTTCCTCTCCAATTGAGCATAACATCCGGTGACCACGATTTTTGCATCCGGCGATCTTCTTTTAGCCCGATAGATAGCCTGGCGTGAGCTGTAGTCGCTTTCTTTGGTGACGGTGCATGTATTGATCACATAAACATCCGCCCGATCCCTGAAGTCCACCCGCTTGAAACCAAAAGCTTTCAACTTCTCTGCGATGGCTTCGGTTTCATATTGATTGACCTTACAGCCTATGGTTAGTAATGCTATTTTCATCTAATCCTCTTTTTCATGTTCTCTTTTGCAATAGTGATACGATGGATGAGAAAAAGAAAGTAAATCTTGCTTCTGCGGTAGTGGCTGGCTCCTCCAGCCCGTTTTTGTTTCTCTCTTCTCCTCAACCGACCGGATAAATCCGACTCATGCGTTTTTTGCTTTTCCGTTGACAGATTCAGTTTCCGAATATATTATTCAATCAAGCACGTTCATTTGCCGATTAACCTTATAAAAAGAGAGAAGCGCAGTTGGATATAGAAAGCAAAATCTCCTTTCGTTTGAAAAACTTGGGGGAATATGTATTCTTTGGGGTGGCTGAGGCTAAAAAGCAAGCCTTGAATTCGGGAAAAGATGTAATTGACCTGGGAGGAGGGAACCCAGATTTAGCTCCCCACCCCAAAATTGTGGAGACGCTCAAAAAGGAGGCGGACGATCCAGAAAACCATAGGCATCCAGTCTATGAGGGATTGCCTGAATTAAGAAAGGCTGTTGCCCGTTGGATGAAGAGAAGGTTTGATGTCGACCCAGATCCAGATTCCGAGGTTTTGATCCTTTTAGGTTCCAAGGAGGGACTGGCTCTTGTAAGCTGGGCGTTTTTAGACCCAAGAGACGTTGCACTGGTTCCTGACCCGGCTTATCCGCCGTTTAAAAGAGGTGTGATGCTGGCCGGGGGCAAGCCTGTCCTTGTGCCACTTCTGAAAAAAAACCGATGGCTTCCGGATTTTGACGAAATAAAAAGGGAGGATGTATCTGAAGCTAAGCTTTTGTTTTTGAATTATCCCAACAATCCCACAGGGGCTTTAGCGGATAGGGAGTTCTTGCAAAGGGCGGTTGATTTTGCTAAGGAGAATGAGATCATCATCTGTCAGGACATGGCTTATTCAGAGATAACCTTTGATGGAATCAAATCTGAAAGCATACTCACCGTCGATGGAGCGAAAGATTGCTCTCTGGAGTTTTTTTCATTCTCCAAAACTTTCGGCATGACCGGATGGAGATTGGGCTTCGTGGTGGGGAACAAAAAATTAATAGATGCTCTAAAACAGGTGGAGGTCAACGTGCATTCTGGCGCCTTCCATCTCCTCCAAAAAGCTGCCTGTGTGGCCCTTTCTCTTGAAGAGAAAGAGATAGATGTGGCTCGTCTGACGTATCAACAAAGGAGGGACATCTTGGTTAAGGGTCTGAAAGAGTTGGGATGGGAGGTGGAGGCTCCGAAAGGTGGCATATTCGTCTGGGCCAAGATCCCTTACAGGATGGATTCAAAAAATATGGCAAACCTGCTCATCGAAAAGGCAGGTGTGGTGACGACTCCGGGAGTGGGACTTGGTCCCTCCGGCGAGGGATATCTCCGGTTTTCATTAATTGTGGATGAGGTAAGGTTGAAGAAGGTGGTTGATCGGTTGAAATCGCTTAAGTTATGAGAAAGATTTTCGAACAAGATGATTCATCAAATCCGTTTTTTTTCTTTGTCTTCTGGGTTGGATGAATCCAACCTTAAACCTAATTAGGAGTAATCAGGGAGGGCTTAAGATGAGCCATCTTTTAAATGAGAAAAAAAGGCTAATTTTTCTTTTGTTGGGGTTATTGCTTCTTTCTTGTGGAGGGAAGGTGACCACACGAACTCCTTCAACCGAATATAAATTCACCATAAATGGAGTGGTCGTCAAAGACTTAAACTTAAACAAAGACGTGGCTTCTTTCACCATCTGGCGGGATTCCGATCCTTTTGACGGTGCACTGGTCCAAGTGGGCTTCGATACTGTGAAAAATCAAGGAAATGGGAATTACTATAAGGAAGGATCCGAACTCTTCGATTTTGGGCAAAACATCTCCATCATAATTTCCAGCGCCCAAGATGATTTCAGTCTGGCAACTTCGATCGTCATACCGGGATTTTTTTCTATTGTTGAACTACCTGCTAACGATACTTTAAATACGGGAGGACATAGCGTAGCCGTAACTTGGAATCCATCGGACAAAGCATCTGGATATTTTCTGAGCGTGATCAATCCAGACGTCGCTTTAGGGTTGGTTGGATACACCGTGCGAGATGAGAATAAAGATAGGGCAGAAAACATACCCCCGGACGCATTCAGGACTAAGCAGGACAGCCTGGTTCAAGGAATCTATGAGGTTTACGTGATCGCATACTATAAAACCTTTCTTGAATATCTGGAAATGCCGTTTGATTTGCCGGAGGGGCTTCCCACAAATAACATAGAAGGGGCAGATGGAACCATTGGGGCAGGAGTGGTCGCACAAAAGAAATACATAAGGGTTGTAGCGGAGTAGAAAAGGGATCCTTTGCCGAGAGAAAAAAGTATGCCTTTTTGTCCTAATTGCAGAGCTGAATACCAGGAGGGTTTGAAGAAATGCCCTGACTGTGAGGCGGATTTGGTGGATGAATTACAGGAGCAGTCTCCCCAAAGCATAAATTATGTCCTTTTGAGAACCCTTCCTTCTCGGCTGTATGCTGAGATGCTTCAGGAGGCGTTGAAAAAGGAAGGCATTCCATCCATAATAAAAAGCGATGATATTGCCATCACCTTTCCAAGCTATGGCACAACTTCCGCGGTCCCGGTAAGTATCTGGGTGCCCAAAGAGGATGTAAAAAGAAGCGAGCAAATTGCAAACCAGATGATGGATCATATCTAAACCAAAACTATGTGGCAGATAAGCTCATTCTGCTAAGTCGAGAAGGAGAAGAAAGCCTTTTCCTCTCAAACTTGACATTATCGCTTCTTGCATTTTCAATTTTTTGCTTTCCGTTTTTGCATGTACAAGATAGTTCAGCTCAAAAGGGGTCTTGCCGATTTTTTTTCTGAAGCAAAATAGAGCAGGCGTTGCAGAAATGTTTTGACTTTAAGTCGATCTCTTCAGCATAAGTGTAGGAGTGCATCACGCACTCTGGCTCCCGACAGTGAACTAAGCCAAAGGTGTGGGCCAGCTCATGAACAGCCTCCTTTTCCAAACGCTCTTTCATCTTCTCCGGGTTCTTAGGCAAGCCATATAGCTCGTCCCTTAAACGATAGGAGGAGACCACAGCTGCCTTTCCCTCCAGTTGAGCCTCACCAAACACGAAGGTTAGCACCGGAACATATAAGTCGACCGTGGTAACTCCCAGTATCTTGCACTCCTCTTCAGGAGCTTTCTGAAGTAGCTTGGACAAAATCCAAGTGGAGTTATATTGATTCCTAACTGGATCGTATCCTTCCTTCAAGGGAAAGGAATCATGGGAAAAAAATACAGGTATTTTAAAAACCTGAGAGATGGTTGATGATAGGTGCATCAAGAGTTTGTTATAGGGAAAACGGAGAGGGAGGATATATATCTTCACGTCTATTTTCGCAAACCATATTTCTTAATTTTGTGATACAGGGTAGCTCTATCAATTCCCAACACTTCGGCGGAGCGAGTTATGTTCCATTCCATTTGCTCGAGGATATTTTTTATGTGAATCTTCTCCACCGCTTCCAGAGTTTGTTCTTGGGTAACCTCCTTTGTGCTGGAGGGAATCGGGAGATCGTCTACGGTAATGGTGGAACCCTTCGCTACCACTATGGCTCTCTCAATAGCATTTCTTAACTCTCGCACGTTCCCTGGCCAATCGTACTTTTTTAAGTGCTCCATGGCCTCGGCAGAGATATGTGTTACAGGTTTGTTGGTACTATTTGCCAGCTTCTTAAGAAAATAGTTGCATAAAAGGGGTATATCCGAGCGCCTTTCCCTTAATGGCGGGATGGAGATGGAAAAGACGTTGAGTCGGTAATATAAATCCTCTCTGAACTTTCCCTCTTTGACCGCCAGCTCCAGGTTGCGATTGGTCGCACAGATTAAGCGGAAGTCCACTTGGATGATCTCATCTCCACCCACCCGGGTAAATTGCTTGGTCTCGATTACCCTCAAAAGATCTGCCTGAGCTTTAGCGTCAATATTTCCCACCTCGTCTAAAAAGATGGTTCCTCCATTGGCCATCTCAAATTTTCCTTTGCGCCGATATAGAGCTCCGGTGAAGGCGCCCTTTTCATGTCCAAAAAATTCGCTTTCGGTAAGACCCTCGGTCAGACCTCCACAATTGACGGTGATGACGGGAAAAAATCTTCTGGGACTGTTGGAATGAATAGCTCTGGCGATGAGCTCCTTGCCGGTGCCGCTTTCCCCTCTGATCATCACCGAGGTATCGGTAGGAGCTACGGTTTTGATCAGGTCAAACACTTTCAACATGGCTGGGCTCTCACCGATGATCTGATCGATCTCGTAAAGCTCTTGGATCCTTTCCTTAAGCTGAATATTTTCCGAAAGTAAACGTCTTTGTTTTATGACGTTGGTGACCAGATGCGAAAGATAATCGGGATCGACTGGCTTGGTCACATAATCGTAGGCTCCCTCCTTGAGAGATTTAACCGCCGTGTCCACCGAGGCGTAGGCGGTGATCATGATGATGGTGACGCCCGGATCTATACTTTTTATTCTTTGTTGCAACTCCATTCCATCCATTCCTGGCAATTTTATATCCAGGAAGATGATGTCCCAAACTCCGGGTTTTATCTTTTTTAAAGCCTCGTTGGCGTCGATGACTGCCTCTGCCTTATAGCCGTCCTCGATAAACCATTTGGTCAGCGAATCACGCACGGAAAGCTCATCGTCCACGATCAAGATGTTTACAGATTTATCGTTCTTGGTGGAATTCATCAGAATCACCTCTTGTTTTGCTCCATTTTGGAAATTTTAGATCCTTTAGATAAAAGCCTTTCTTTTTCATCCACTCCAGAATGCAGGGGAAGCTCAATGATGAAAGTGGAGCCCTCTCCTACCGTGGACTCAACATCGATTTTCCCATTATGCCTTTCGATGATACCATAACAGACTGATAGACCCAAACCCACTCCTTTCCCCTCCTTTTTGGTGGTATAAAAAGGTTCAAAGATATGAGGAAGATCAACTGGAGATATCCCTGCACCGGTATCCTTTATTTGAATTTTCACCTTCTTATTATCAGGATGATAAGCTGTTTTTATGGTTAAAGTTCCCCCTCCTGGCATTGCCGCAACCGCATTATCTAAAATCGCCAAAAATGCTTGCTGAATTTGATCCTTGTCACAAATAACATCCGCTTTCCCCTTTTGATAAACCTTGACCAGGTGAATGTTGTTTAATTTCAAGTGATGCTCCACCAATTGGATGCACCGATCCAAAATCACGTGCAGATCCACCACCGTAAACTCTCCAATCTGTCTTTTTGAAAAGAGCAAAAGATTCTTCACTATGTTTCCACAGCGGGTGGTCTCGTCAGCTACTATAGAGAGGTCTTCTTGGATGGAGGAGAGCTGTTCCTTGGTCAAGTTGGGCGTAGAAAGCTTCTTTTGGGTAAGCCGGGCGTAGGTTAGGATTCCACCCAATGGGTTATTCAATTCATGAGCCACGGTGGCACAGAGTTTTCCTAAGGAGACCATTTTCTCTACTTGGATCAAGTGAGCTTGAATACGTTCCAGATCCTCCCGTGCCTTTTTTAACTCGGAGGTCATGCTATTGAAGGAATTGGCCAACTCTCCAATTTCGTCCCTTCGGTCAATAGGAATGGTATAATCGAGGTTTCCCTGGGCGATAGCCCTTGTGCCCTCAGTCAACTTGCGAACTGGAGCCCGAATCAAGATCCAGATCAAAAGTCCTGTCACGGAAAGAACGCTTACCACCAGAATCACAGAGGCCCATATGGTCTGACGTCGACTTCGAGCGATGTCAGCATCTACCTTAGCCAAAGACATCTGCACGTCCAGGACCCCCAAGATGAATTTCTTAGCCGGGTGCAAATGACACCCAGCTCCATAACAGGCAGGCTCATTCTCTATAGGATTGATTAAAGCCAATATCCGATGTCCATCTGGAGCGGTTATGATTCGGTGGCGCTCTTTGCTGGCCAAGGCCTTAAGTGGTTCAGGATAACGATGGCACACTTGACAGGCCTCTGAGGTGATACCAACTTTGGTAGATACCTCTTCTGGTCGGGTGGTAAAAATGACTTTGCCATTCTTATCATAAATCCGAACGACCTCAAATCCTGGCATCTGGCTGAAATTTTTGAATATTTGTTGAATATCCTCCTTACGGTTTATTAACATGCTATAGTGAATGGACTCCTTGATTAAATCGGTGGTTCGAAGGGCCGCCAGTTCCACCTGCTCCAAAAGGTCAAAAGACTCGTTTCTAACATTGATGTAAGTGAAGGCAGCCAGCCCCACAAACATCACCAAGAACAAGGCAATGAAAAATTTCAATCCTAAAGACATGATATGACCCTATTGCATATTTCAACAATGCCTAAGGTTATCATTTGTGTTAATACTGTGTACCTTAAATAATATACTTCTTTTATGTTCAATTGAAAAGCATTTTTTTAACTGAGCAAAGTGTTGAAGAATTATAGAGTCAGGCGAAGAACTTCTCTACACTACCCTGTTAGGAATATT
>JAOZNS010000092.1 GCA_029933635.1 Candidatus Zixiibacteriota bacterium
TTTTTTAAGCAAAAAGGTTGCAAAAGTGGTTGACAGAACAGAGGTGAGAAGTTTTATTAAATTGTAATCCAGAAAGCAAGGCGTTTTTCAAGGAGGAAAGCCCATGCCTAAATCCATAATCCAAACGGAGAATGCCCCTCGGGCGGTGGGACCATATTCACAGGGGGTCAAGCTGGAGAAAGAATCGCTGATCTTCGTCTCCGGACAGATAGCACTGGATCCCAAAACCGGCGACAGGGTGCAAGGAGGCATCGTTCAGGAGACCCGACAGGTTTTGGAGAACCTCAAGGCTATCCTGGAGGCGGCTGGTTCCAGTTTGGAAAAGGTGGTGAAGACCACAGTCTTTTTGCATAGCATGGACGATTTTGGTGTGATGAACGAGATATACAGCCAATACTTCAAAACTGATCCTCCGGCCCGATCGACCTTGGAGGTCTCTCGCCTTCCAAAGGGAATGAAGATCGAAATGGAGGCTGTAGCTTATGCGTGAAAGTCGCCCCTGACCATCGATAAACCCGAAAGACCTCTCCGTTGATCTTATTTTATTCTATTCTCTGATTTTCTATTGAAAACAAGAATTTTGCATCGCTCCTTAAAGTTGGTGGTCCAAAGCTTTCGCCCAAAAGATGCTCCTTTGGGGGCAATCCAGGAATTAAAGTCCCCATCTCAGCGAAGGTCATAAATTTGCTACATCTGGAACAACACCGATTTGGCATCTCGGCGAGGGCTCGCACAACTTAGAGCGGGTCATATTATTTTTTGACCTTCCCTCGGCTCCCCAGGATTTCTCCATGATGGTTATCACCCATATCAAATGGGGATTTTTCAGTTTGACAACGATGTTCAATTTGCTTACTTTGGTGTAACTTGTAGGTGGTTATGTTTGAAAAAAAGGAGATTTTATGAGATCACCCCAGATTTCCCAAAGGGCAAATGATATGCCACCTTCGCCCATAAGGAAGTTGGTTCCTCTGGCTGAGGAGGCAAAGAAAAGGGGCATAAAGATCTTTCATCTTAACATCGGACAGCCGGACATCCCCACTCCCCCGGAGTTTATGAATGCGGTTCGAAATTACCAAGAGGAGGTATTAGCCTATGGTAACTCGAAGGGGAGCCAAAAACTTCTTTCAGCTTTGGTGCGATATTACCAAAGAAGGAACATACAGGTGGAGGAAAAGGATATCCAGGTGACCACCGGTGGCAGTGAAGCTATAATCTTCGCCATGATCTGTGTGGCCGATGTGGGAGAAGAGATCATAGTGTTTGAGCCATTTTATACCAATTATAATGGCTTTGCCCAAATGGCGGATGTCAAATTAACTCCCCTAACGCTGAAAGCAGAGAACGGTTTCCATCTCCCCTTCAGAGAAAAAATAGAAGAAAAAATTACCTCAAGGACTCGGGCCATTTTGGTATGCTCCCCCAATAACCCCACCGGAACCGTCTATACCCGGGAGGAGATGGAGATGATAGCTGACATTTGCAAAAAACATCACCTGTTTGTTCTCTCCGATGAGGTATACCGAGAGTTTATCTATGAAGGGAAACATACCAGCATCATGAACATCCAGGGTATCTCCAATCAGGCAATTCTTTTGGATTCTGTTTCCAAAAGATTTAGCGCCTGCGGGGCCAGGATTGGTTGTCTGGTTTCCAAAAGCCAAGAGGTGATGGATGCGGCGTTGAGACTGGGTCAGGCCAGACTGTGTTCCCCTTCCATAGAACAATTTGGCGCCTCCGCCGCCCTTGAGATACCTGATGATTATTTTGAAAGGATGGCCTCGGAGTACAAAAGACGCAGAGACACAGTCTATGAGGAGTTGATGAAAATTCCTGGAGTGATATGTCTCAAACCCAGTGGTGCGTTTTACATCATGGCCAAGCTTCCGGTCAACGATATCGAGGATTTTGCCCGCTGGATGCTGACCGATTTCAGTTTGGATGGCGAAACAACCATGATCGCTCCCGGACCAGGATTCTACGCCACTCCAGGAAAGGGCTTGGATGAGGCCAGAATAGCCTACGTTTTGAATGTGAATGATTTAAAGAAAGCCATGAGAATTCTGGCTAAGGGAATCGAGACCTATAACAGCAGGTGAGAGCCTGAAAACAAAAAAAATTATTGACTAAGGATATATGAGCAAAAGAAATTTCATCGGGGTTGATCTGGGGGGGACCAATATCAAGTTCGGCGTAGTCTCTGAAAAGGGGGAAGTTTTGTATAAAGGGATGCGGTCTGCGGGAAAAAAGCTGGGAAGGGAGGGTATTCTTCAAAATTTAAACAAAGCAATTCAAAGATGTTTGATTTTCGCTGATAAGAAAGGGATGAAAATCTGTGGCATAGGTGTTGGTTCACCTGGCACGGTGAATTTAGAAACTGGCAAGATCGAAGGGTCTTGTCCCAATATCCCTCAGTTGGTGAATGTGAATCTAAAGGGGTGGCTATCCCGCTTCTTTCAATTTCCCATCAACGTGGATAACGATGCTAACGCCATGGCTTGGGCTGAATTCAAGTTCGGGGCGGCCAAAGGATACAAGGATGTGCTTTGCCTGACCATTGGGACTGGTATTGGAGGAGGAATCATTTTAGATGGGAAGCTTTTTCATGGTTCTAATTTTGCGGGAGCTGAATTCGGACACATGACCATCTGCTACGATGGGCGAAGGTGCAACTGCGGCAGCATCGGCTGCTTGGAGTCATATGCTTCAGCCACTGCCATGGTTAAAGATACAAAAAGGCTTCTTAAAAAGGACAAAAAATCGATCATTCATAAGTTGATCGAAGGAGATCTCGAAAGGCTCACCACCAGAGTGATCTTTCAAGCTGAAAAGAGAGAAGATGCGGTGGCTTCGAGGGTGATAAATCAGACCTGTGTTTATTTGGGGGCGGGGATTGCCAGCGCGGTAAATCTTTTGAACCCGCAAATTATAGTGATCGGTGGTGGGGTCTCCTTGGGGGGACAGAGCTTCATTGATAGAATCGAAAGTCAAGTAAAGAGAAAGGCTTTCCCTTCTGCTGCTAAGAGTTTGAAGATCACCAGAGCTGAACTGGGCAACCATGCTGGTTTTATCGGAGCTGCTTTGTTAGTCGAAAATGGGTTGAGCATGACCAGGCAGGTTAGATGAATCCAAACCCTATAGCACTTATTTGCTTAATCTACCGAATCCTATATTGTTTGAAGGATCATCCGTGGGGGCTTGATAAATCAAGCCCGCTTTTTCTATGATTGATGACGTTCCCGGACAGCAAGTTTTTATTCGTTGAACTGATTTACCGCCCGCACCATGTTTTTCAGCTTTTTCTGTGCCTGGGCGTGAGGTAAAAATTCTAATCCACAGGAAGGGTTGATGTAAATTTTCTCCTCGGGGATCTTTTTGGTGATCTTCTCGAAGATGGTCCACAGCTCGGATTGGCTTTCCATCCTAGTATTTCGTGCATCCACACAACCGACCCCAATTTCCTTTTTCGCATCGTTGTATTCCAAAAGCAGATCGAGATTTTCCTTTTTGCTCACCACATCCACCCCGATTATGTCCACGGGAAGCTCGAAAAGAGCTGGCACTAAATCCTTGATGGAACCGAAATAAAGATACAAAGCGATTTTGGACTTCAGCCCTTCGGTGAGTACCTTTAAGGACCCTTCCACCAGTTTGAGTTTATCCGGATGGAAACACAAAGCGGGCTCATCGATCTGGATTATCCTTGCACCTTCTTGGCTTAGCTTCTCTGCCTCCTTGTGCAATATCCCCGCTAAATCCAAAACCAGCCTTTCCTCGTCCTGATAGAATTCATCCACAGACAATCTGGCGAAGGTGAAAGCCCCTGGCAGAACCTGCTTAACCTCTTTTCTTGAATTTGCCCGGGCAAATTTGAACTCCTCCACCACTGAATAGTCTGCAAAACGAAGCTTTGATCTGATGAGGGGGCGTCGATAATAAACGTTATTGTCGAAAAATCTTAAAAGTCCTCCGATTTCGATCCCGTGGATGTTTTTGGCAAAAGGGGTGATAGGATCGTCCCAGCGAATCTGTCCATCGGTGATCAGATCCACCCCCGCTTCCTCCTGCTCTTTTATGACCCTCTTTATGGTCTTTTGATACACCTCCTCCAGCTCTTCTTTCGTGATCTTTGCCTGATCGAACCTGTTCAGCGCTCTACGAAGATTGAGGGCGGTTTTGTCCTCGGTTATCTTGGGATAGTTTCCAACTACCGTGGTTTTAAGCACAGCTTTCCTTTTTGAACCTTCAGTTTCCGGTTGAATTTTTTCGTGAAGAGATAAACACAGAGGATGGAATTCAAATTGGAGGTTTCTATTTTTTCAACAGGTCGGTAATTATCTTCTCCAGTTGATCAATCTGGAAGGGTTTATTCACCACGAAATCGACCTTTGAGTCCTTCACCTTTTCGGGATCGGGTTCAACTCCCCAACCGGTGATGATCACCACCGGCATATCCGGATTCTTCTGCTTCACCGCTTTGGACACCTCCCAGCCGGAGATATCGGGCATCCCCAGATCGGTTATCACCAGATCGAAATCCTCCCTTTCAAACAGCTCCAGCCCTTCTTTCCCGCCAGAGGCTACCGCAGATCCCAAGTTCATTCTCTCTAAGACGTTTACCAAAAGTTCGGTCACGATGGGTTGATCGTCGATGACCAAAACTTTCTTTGGTCTTGGTGGGGCTTTTCTTTCTCCTTGGATGGTCATCATCTCTTCTATGCTCAGTTCATCTCCAGAAGGAAGCACAGCCTCTTTGTTTCTTCGGGGCTCTTTGGTGATTGCCTCTGAGCGGGTCCGTTCCAATCTCTCCACACAGGAAAGGACCCTATCCTTCAAGCGATCTTGAGCCCATAAGATCTCTGAGGAGGGAACATCCTTTCTCCCTTTATATCTGAAACGGAAAAGCTCGATGCTTCCCAAAATTTGAATCAGAAACTCATCCAAGTTGTCGGAAAGATATCGGGAGAAAAGATCCAGCACTCCCCCCACCTGTCCGCCCAAAAGGCTTATGATCCTTGCATCTTCTTCTTTGAATCGAGCCTTTTCTTGGCTGAACAGGACCAGGATTCCCCAGAGCTTCTCCTCAGAAGAGACCGGCACGGCGATCATAGACTTCAAGCCCTGACCCTCTATCAAAAAAGATAAGCTACCTTCGGTTTCCTGAAGATCGTTTACGATCTGAGGAATTCGGGTCTGGATCAAACGCTTGAAAGCTCCCGACTCCGCCTTGAACCTTCTTCGGCTTTGAACCAGATCCTCCGGGAAACCACAGGAATACACAAAGCTCAGCTCAGAACTTAGGGGATCGAGCCGAAGGATGACTAAGTGTTTAATTCCAAAAAAGTCGGTTAACGGTTTGGCTACAATTTCAAATATCCTTTGCATACCGCCTTCTTTATCTTAGAACGATTAATTGATCGGAGTTTTTTCAAAAATCTGGTGTTGCACCTCTCCAAAAAGGGTGAAGCTATCTGAGCTACTTATCCTCACGGAAACAATTTTTCCCAGCAGATCCTCATTTCCATCGACGATCACCGTCTTGTTGGATCTGGTCTTGCCCTTCCATTTGTTTTGGTTCCTTCTGCTTCTCTCATCGACAAGAACTTCAAATATCTTTCCCAGAAGCCTTTGATTTTTTCGTCCGGATATTTCTTTCTGAAGCTGGATGATGGCGTGAAGTCGGTTAAGCTTCTCATCTTCAGGCACATCGTCTTTCAACTGAGCGGCTTTGGTCCCCTCCCGCACCGAATAGCGGAACATGAAAGCGGAGTCGAACTCCACCTTTCTCAAAAGCTTAAGCGTCTGCTCAAAATCCTCTTCCGTCTCGGAGGGAAAGCCCACGATTATGTCAGTGGAGAGGCTTACATCCTCTACCCGCTTTTTGATTCGATCTGTTAACTTCAGATAATCGCTTGAAGTATAGCCGCGGTTCATCTTTTTTAAAATTCGATCTGATCCGGATTGCAAGGGAAGATGAATGTGTTCACACAGCTTGGGGAGCGTAGCCATCTTTTCAACCAGCCTTTCGGACAAGTCCTTGGGATGAGAGGTCATGAAGCGAATCCACTCGATATCTGTCTGGTCGTTTACCACCTGCAGAAGATCTGCGAAATCTTTGCCTTCAAACTGGTAGGAGTTGACATTCTGTCCGATCAGGGTGACCTCTTTGCAACCGGACCGAGCCAAAAGCTGAACCTCCCTTATTATCTGCTGGATGGGGCGATGTGTTTCCGGTCCTCGGACGTAAGGAACCACACAATAGGAACAAAAGTTATTGCATCCCCGGGAGACAGCTACAAAGGAGGTGAAACGAATCTTTCGATGGGGAAGCACCTCTTTTTCCCATATCTTCTGCGAATCAAATTCATTGCGAGAAGAGCAGATGGCCAGCTGAGATTTTTTTGGGTGATTTTGCAAATATTCAGGAAGCTGAAGAATTCGATCCGGACCCACAACCAAATCCAGATAAGGCATCTTTTCTGTCAGCGCTTGGCCTAATCTCTGAGCCATGCAGCCGGCTGCCACCAGCACAACCTCTGGATTTTTTTGTTTGTATCTACAAAATTCGGAAAGCCTTCCCCAAGCCCTTCTTTCAGCCTTTTCTCTGACCGAACAGGTGTTCAGAACAATGATGTCCGCATCCCTCGGTGTTTTCGTCATCCTATATCCCTGGGAAAGAAGCGAACTTTTCAATCTTTCGGAGTCGTAGACGTTCATCTGACATCCAAACGTCTGCAGGTATACCCTTTTTGCCATGATTTTCTCTTAATCTCAAACGATATGTTCAATAACGTTCTCAAAGGAATTATAACTTTTAACCCTTATTTGTCAAGTTTTAAAAAGAGGGTCTCTTTAGACTTGCAAGGAATTCATGAGGGGGAACGCTCCCAATTGGGATAGTTTCAAGGATGGGGTAATAAGATGGAAGAATAAGGAATTTTTAGCAAAGGTAAATTAAAGTGCCTATATGTTCCACCAATAATTGACCTTCATCAAAAAGGTGTTGCCTGGCACGGTGCTAAAAAGATTGTTCCAATCGCGTCGAAATTCAAAATCGCCGACTCCTGAATTGAAAATATCTCGGTTCTGGGTCCAGACCAAAAACAGGATGCTGCCCGGTCGATATTCCCAACGTAAAATCACGTTGGAGTTAAAAGAGCTCCAGTTGAAATCCGGTTGATACTCTTTCTCATTGAATATGGTTGAATCCACGTACTCGAACTTATCTGGCGGGATGAGCCTTTTGAAATTCTTGTAATCAACAGCGGCCATGAAAGGTTGAGCATAAATCTGCAGGGTCAGATCTTTGCTAAAGGTGAAGGTTCCCCGGATGGTCATATCGAAACGTTCCATGGATCGTTCACCAAAGATCTCATCGGTCCTTTCTCCATTTTCATCTGTGAGGTAAGTTATCCACCTGGAAACTCCCTCAGAGCGCAAGTATCCGGGACCTCCGCTAAGCTCAATATTGGATCTGGGTTGAAGGTTAAGCCAGATGCTGTACCAGATGGAGTGTCCATCCCGACTATCTCCTCCATTTATGTTTGGGTTGATCCGCCACCATTTCCTTGGGTCCGTGTTCATCCAGAACCACCAGCTTCGTCCCTTTGGGATCACCACCAAAGGCCCTCCACGGGTTTCCCGATCATCATAAGTGTCATCGAAATCCATCCAGATTCCCCCACCCAAATTCCAATAGTTTACCAGCTCAATGGAGCAGTTGAAGTTTCCCCCCCTGGTCAACTTCACTCCGGATAAGTTGTCACCTACCGAAAAATTGATGTTGGTCCAGGTCTTTCTTATGATCCACCACTTCCTGTTGGTCCTGTACTGGGTCCAGCCAGAGATTTCCTTGGCATCGGCTCGTTTTAAGAATCCCAGACGGTTCAAGTTCAACCCTCTATCCAGGTATACTCCTTGGATCGATCCCCGTATATGTTCTCCCCCCTCTTTTTCCAATTCCAGCACTGCGCCCCAACCATCCTCCGAAGGTCCGGTTTTGGAACCGACCAGTTGTCCCTCACATTTGTAGTCACCATGGTGGAGACGCAAATTCCAGTCCACTCCCCCGGTATAAGCGGGGTGAAAATTTTTCTGGTTAACTGCAGTTGCCATGATTCCCAAAGTTGAGTTCTTCAAAAGATCCTGCATCACTCGAGCCACAAAATAATTGGCTTCCGGCTCGATCACCTCCTTTTTGCGATACCCACCGATGTCCACGAATTCTGCTCTCTCCCTCTGAGTCACCGCTTCCAAGATTCCGATGGATGTTCCTCCTTTGGTCTTTCCGCTGATCTTGCCAGCGGCCAAGATGGTGGTGGCAGTTGGCCTCTCAATGTAGTAGTCTACCCCGTCAGGGCATCCGGATGGGGGTTTCCCAATCCTGCGGGAATAGAAAAGATCAAAGGGGGTATCGAAGATCTTGAACCCTTCTAAGAAAAAGGGACGTTTCTCCGGATACCAGGTCTCGAAGGTGGACAGATTCAAAATGGTTTGATCCGCCTCCACCTGTCCGAAATCAGGATTTACCGTGGCATTGAGGGTGATGTTGGAGCTAATTCCATATTTGAGATCGAAGCCCAAATTCCCAAAGAAATTTCTCCCATCCGGGTTGCCCAAACTTTTGACCTCCGTCTCTTCGTAAGAGACCGCATAGGGCAGAATCTCCAATCTTTTAGGTGAGACCAGGTTTTTCAATCCTTTGAGGTGTCCGAAATGGGAGACAAAGCCGGAGGCGCTTTCTGGGATGTATATCCATCTATCCAGCTCATTCTTTCGGCTGATGTGTCGGCTGAAGTAGATCCCCCATATCGGGTTTTCATCACAGGCAAAACGTAGGCACGAAAATGGTATCTTTAGCTCCGCGGTCCAGCCCCAATTGGTTATCTTGGTGGCTGACTTCCATACCCCATCCCAGTCATCATCACATTCGTCATCGTGGTAATAATATGTATCTTTCTGGGTCCCGGAGACATAAACGGTGAATGCGTAGGCGGTTTGGTGATCATGATGGCTGTCTATGATCACGTTGATGTGATCGGATTCGACCCATCTGTCCCTTCTGGTTAGTCGGCTGACGATTTTGTCCGGCTCTGAATCATACATCTCCATCCCCACATACAGAGCCTCATCATCGTAAGCCACTCGAGCGAAGGTGGACTCGGTGGCAGGATCACCTTCGTCAGGCTCATACTGGATAAAATCACCTGAGCGGGGAGCTTCTTGCCAGAACTTTTCATCCAAGATCCCGTCTATTTTTACACCACCATCTATTCTTATGGCGGTGATGCTTTTTACACTACCCTCATCTTTCGTTTGTGCCAACGCCTTCAGATGACTTAAGAGCGGAAAAAGGGAAAGAATTAAAAACAGAATCAAGCTCCACTTACGATTTAGCATTTTTTCATCAATCCGACCTTAAAGGGAGAAGTTTCTTCTTATCGTTCCATCCAATTTTTCCTACTCAAATTCTTGGAAAAAGTTTCATATCCCACCAGGGTTTGATTCTCTTATTATAGATTTCCGACTCATCGAGCAAGTCGAAAGCGTTGGAGAAACCTTTTGCTTCAGGGAATCCAATCTTATTGGGACAGGTTGGATGAATTCTGATCTCTACCAGTTAAAGATTTAGGTTCTTCTCCAAAAGAGTCGCTGATTTATCGGTTTTTTTTCTCCCACCAGTCCCGCTAAAATACCCATGGTTTGGTTCAAAGACTTCGTTGGCGCTTTTTTCACCTCTCCCCTGAAGTTTCCCTCTCCATCGTTCATTTGAATCTCATTTGAGTTCCTCCGGATTCAAATGAACAAATGACCAT
>JAOZNS010000093.1 GCA_029933635.1 Candidatus Zixiibacteriota bacterium
AGCTCGTTGGAATTTAATGATTCGATAATTCTGTGAGTTAAGCAACAGCCCCAATATTTACATTACCTTTTTCCGAAAAGAAACAAAAAGAATTAGCTTGACAAGCTCATCAAACTTGTTATTTTTTTCACAAACTTTTGGGAGAGGGGATATGTTAGAGGTTTATTTTCCTATATTCGTCTTGATATTTATCGTGACCGGGATGGCTCTTCTGATCTTGGGACTTTCTTTCCTGTTTGGAAGAAAATTTCCCACCAGGGACAAGCTTTCCACCTATGAGTGCGGACAACGACCCTTTGAAGATGCCAGGGGAAGGTTCTCGGTAAAATTTTATCTTATCGCCATCCTCTTCATCATCTTTGACATAGAGGTGGTCTTCTTGTATCCATGGGCGGTTATTTACAGAAAACTTGGGCTTTTCGGATTGATAGAGATGGGGATCTTTCTTTTGATCCTTCTTGCAGGGTATTTTTATATCCTCAAGAAAGGTGCGCTGAAATGGGAGGAGGGTGGAGAAATTATCTAATATAAAGACCGTGAACAAGTTCACTTGACCTTTATCTTAATCATTTATTGCAAAAGGAAAGTAAACTTTTTAAACGTTTATTGCTTCGATTGAGAGGATAGATCAAAAGAAGAGTGATTGTATTCAATTAACTTTTTCCCAATACTAAGGGGAAAATGGGATTAGAGGAACATATACCGAAGGGCCTACTTTTGACCACAGTGGAAAAAGCGGTAAACTGGGCCAGAAAGTCATCGGTATGGCCTTTAGGTTTTGGTTTAGCCTGCTGTGCCATCGAGATGATGTGCACGGCCGCCTCTCGTTTTGACATCTCGCGTTTCGGAATGGAGATATTCCGAGCCTCCCCGCGGCAGGCAGATTTGATGATCGTAGCAGGTCGGGTGTCCAATAAGATGGCTCCGGTGGTCCGGTTGCTTTATGAGCAAATGGCTGAGCCTAAGTGGGTGATCGCCATGGGTGCCTGTGCCTCCACTGGAGGAGTGTTTAATAACTATGCCATCGTTCAGGGTGTGGATAAGATCGTGCCTGTTGATATTTATGTCCCCGGATGTCCACCCAGACCCGAACAACTGTTAGAAGGAATCATAAAATTGCACCAGAAGATAGAAAAAGGATCGTTGATCCCAGACTCCAGGCACACCGCGAAATGAACCAATTGAACAGATGAAAGAAAAGTTGAAAAACCTGGTTTTAAAGAAGCTAAGAAAGAAATTTCCCGGCTCGATTTTAGAACAAAGCGAGTTTCGGGATGAATTGACGCTTGTGATAAAAAAAGCAGATATCGTCCCAGTGTGTACCTTTCTTAAGGATGATTCGGAGCTTTGTTTCGATTTTCTCTCTGATTTGTGTGCAGTTGACCACCTGTCCAGAAAGCCCAGATTCGATGTGGTGTATCACCTTTACTCCTTGAAAAAAAATCACCGTGTGAGATTGAAGACAAAGGTTGAAGAGAACGAGGTCGTTCCATCGGTCATCTCGGTCTGGAGCGGAGCCAACTGGCTTGAAAGGGAGGTCTTTGATATGTTCGGAATAGAATTTAGCGGTCATCCCGATCTGAGAAGAATACTTTTGCCAGACGACTGGGTGGGTCATCCCTTAAGAAAAGATTTTCCGCTCACCAAGGAGGAAGTGGTGTTTTCCCACAACAGGAATCACCCTCCCAAGATAATATGAAAAGCACATAGGGAGCTTTCGAAAACTTTGTGATTGTAGGGTTGGCTTGCACAAAACGATAAGAAAGATGAACCAAGTTAAAGGAATTGAAAAAATTGGAACGAATACCATGATCTTGAACCTGGGACCTCAACATCCCTCGACTCATGGTGTGCTAAGGGTGATTTTGGAATTGGACGGGGAGACCGTGGTAAAAGCCACCCCAGATATAGGCTTTTTGCATAGCGGGATTGAGAAGACCATGGAAAGCAAGACCTATACTCAGGTAATTCCTCTTACCGATCGGATGGACTATGTGGCCTCACTTTCTAACAACTTAGCTTACCTTTTAGCTGTGGAGAAGCTTTTAGACATTCAAGCCCCCCCTAAGGCGCAATTTGTGAGGGTACTTTTAACGGAGTTAACCCGAATTGCCAGCCATCTGGTCTGGTACGGCTCTCACGCCCACGATATAGGCGCCATGAGCATGCTCCTTTATGCTTTCCGTGAAAGAGAAAAGCTTCTGGATATATTTGAGTTGGTATCTGGACAGAGGATGATGACCTCCTATTTCAGAATCGGAGGTTTGGCTCAGGACATCCCAGAAGGATTTGAGCCCAGAGTCAAGGAAGTTCTAAATACTTTCCCGGATCGAATAGATGATTACGAAAACCTTTTGACTAAAAACCGTATCTGGCTCAATCGAACGATGGGTGTAGGGAAAATATCGGCTGAGGAGGCCATCGATTGGGGTGTCTCCGGACCCATCCTTAGAGCCTGCGGAGTGAAGTGGGATATCAGAAAATCTAATCCGTATTCCGGTTACGATAAATTTGAATTCGAGATTCCTACCGGTAAAAATGGTGACGTTTATGATCGATATCTGGTTCGCTTAGAGGAGATGAGGCAAAGCTTAAAGATCGTCCAACAAGCTCTGGACGGAATCCCTCAGGGAGATTTCGTCGCACGGGTTCCCGGGGTGGTGCTACCTCCAAAAGAGGAAGTTTTGTCCAGAATCGAAGCCTTGATATTTCACTTTAAATTAGTGGTGGAAGGTTTTTGCCCGCCAGTGGGTGAAGTTTATCATTCCATTGAGTCTCCCAAAGGAGAACTGGGCTATTATATCGTCTCAGATGGATCAAATAAACCCTATCGGGTAAGGGTGAGACCTCCCTGTTTCGTCAATTTAAGTGCTTTGCCCAAGATGATTGAGGGAAGATTGATCGCTGATGTGGTGGCTACCATTGGGAGCATTGATATTGTGTTGGGTGAGATAGACAGATAAAAGAAAAGTGATTTACTGTTATTCTCATGCTCAGTGAAGAGGTCCAAAAGCGAATTGCTGAATTGAAGGATAAATTTCCTCAAAGGCGGAGTGCCATTCTTCCGGCAATGCATGTGGTGCTGGAGGAGGTGGGTTTTTATAATCGGGATATTCAAAAACAGGTGGCAGGGCTTCTTGATCTGAGCGAGATGGAGGTTGCTGAAACTCTTTCCTTTTACACTTATTTCCCCAAGCAGGGGGTGGGCAAATATCATATCCAAGTTTGCACCAACATTTCCTGCATGTTAAATGGAGCAGAACAACTGGTCAATTACTTGGAAGAAAAGTTGAAGATAAAGGCGGGAGAGACCACTCCGGATGGACTTTTTACTTTGTCCACGGTGGAATGTTTGGGATCATGTGGCACCGCTCCGGTGATGCAGATAAATCAGAGATATTATGAAAACCTTACCAAGGCTAAGGTGGATCAGATAATCGATGATCTAAAGAACAAAACAACAAAATAGAATCCGATGGAAAAAGTACTGTTTAAGCATATAGATGTTCCAGACCAATATAGGATCGATACATACATTAAAAATGGGGGCTACCGAGCTTTATCCAAAGCTTTGAAGGAATACACCCCGGAGGAGCTGATCGAGCTGGTAAAGAAGTCAGGCTTGCGGGGAAGAGGAGGGGCGGGCTTTCCTACCGGGATGAAATGGGGCTTTGTTCCAAAGAATTCACCCCAGCCAAAATTTCTGTTGTGTAATGCGGATGAGGGAGAGCCAGGAACATTTAAGGATAGAGCCCTAATTGAGAATGATCCTCATCAGCTTCTGGAGGGAATCATCATCGCCTCCTTTGCCATCGGAGCTCATCGAGCTTTCATCTATATCCGAGGAGAGTATTATTTCGGAGCCAAAAGATTACAGCAGGCTATCCTTGAATGCTACCGGAAAGGATATCTGGGGAAAGATATCTTGGGTTCTGGTTTTGATCTGGATATGGAAGTTTACAGAGGGGGAGGAGCATATATCTGTGGAGAAGAAACCTCTTTGATGGAATCAATCGAGGGGAAAAGGGCAAATCCCCGGCTCAAGCCACCCTTCCCCGCCTCGGTGGGAGTTTACAAAAATCCTACGGTGATCAACAATGTGGAGACCTTATCAAATGTTCCTCATATCGTTCTAAATGGAGCGGAATGGTATGCTAATCTGGGCCGGCCCAAAAGCACCGGCACCAAGATATTCTCCCTTTCGGGACACGTGAAAAAACCGGGCAATTATGAGCTTCCCATGGGGGTCCCTTTAAGAGAGTTGATCTTCGAGCATGGCAGGGGAATAAAGGATGATCGCAAGTTGAAGGCAGTGATCCCGGGAGGGGTATCCACGCCAGTTTTGACTGCTGAGCTTCTGGATGTTAGAATGGATTTTGAATCCCTGTATGAAGCCGGATCCCTTCTGGGATCAGGAGCCACCATAGTTATGGACCAGACCACCTGCATGGTGAAGGTGGCTTATCGCATAGCCAAATTTTTTGAGCACGAGTCCTGTGGAAAATGTGGGCCATGCAGAGAGGGGACCAGGTGGATCAGGCAGATCATGGAGAGGATTGAGACCGGAAAGGGAAGGGAGGAAGATATTGAGCTTCTGCGTGACATCTGTTCCAACATAGCTGGCAAGACCGTGTGCCCTCTGGGTGATGGGGCGGTGGTGCCGATCATCAGCACCATTGAGAAGTTCCGTCAAGAATATGAATATCATATAAAGCATAAAAAATGCATGGTTGATCTGGGGGAAAGATTTGTGTGATGGGCTCAATCGAGTAAGTGAAATAACTGGATAGCAAGGTATGGTGACCTTAACTATAGATGGTAAGCAGGTGAAGGTGGAGGAAGGAACCACCATTCTCAAGGCTGCAGAAAAGTTAGGGATCAAGATTCCTACCTTCTGTTTTCATGAAAAGCTCCAGCCAGTGGGTGCCTGTCGGATGTGTCTGGTGGAGGTAGAGAAGATGGGAAAACTTCAGGTTGCCTGTGCCACCTGCGTCTCTGAGGGGATGGTGGTGAGGACCGATACCCCTCAAGTGAGAACTGCAAGAAGAGGAGTCCTGGAGTTTTTGCTTCTCAATCATCCATTGGATTGTCCCGTCTGCGACAAGGGAGGAGAATGCGAGCTTCAAAACCAGGTGTTCAAATACGGTTCAGATAAGGGTAGATACGCTGAGCAGAAAAGGAGGTTCATAGCCGATCCTAAATCCAAATATGATGATTTAGCACTGGGACCACAGATAATAAGAAATATGAACCGTTGCATCCTTTGTCGAAAATGTGTCCGATTTATAACCGAGATCGCCGGGGAGACAGATCTGGGAACCTTTGGACGGGGATCAAGGACAGAGATAAACGCCCTTCCGGATATTCCGGTGGACAATCCCTATTCGGGAAATGTGGTGGAGATCTGTCCGGTGGGGGCTTTAACCTCAAAATCCTTCAGATACAGGATAAGGGTGTGGGAGACAGAACCTTCTGCTTCCATCTGTCCTCTCTGTGGAGATGGATGTAATATCACGGTATGGAGCAAAGATCAGAAAATTTATCGCATCACCTCCAGAAGAAATGATTTGATAGATGAAGGATTTTTATGCGATAGAGGAAGATTTGGATTCGAGTTCGTTAACCATCCGGATAGATTAAAGCAACCTCTGGTCAAAAAGGATAAGGAATTTTTATCCGCAGACTGGGATGAGGCGATCAAATTGGTTGCTTCCCGATTTGAAGCGATCAAAAGAAGATCTGGCGCAGATTCATTGGCTGGAGTGGGATCACCGAAACTCACTAACGAGGAGAACTACCTTTTTCAGAAATTTTTCCGAGTGGTGGTGGAAACCAACAACATCGACCATCGGGTCGATTCAAAGCATCCTTTGCCAGACCCAAACTTTAAAGCCAAAAATCACATATTCGGCATGACCAATTCGATCAGCCAGATTGAAAAGGCAAAACTCTCCTTCGTTCTGGGGTGTGATTTGCAAAAGGAACACCCCATCATAACTTTAAGGGTGATAAAATCAACCAGATCAGGCAATGCACTGATTGTGGCAAATCCACAGAGGACAACTTTGAGCAAGTTCGCTCAGGATGAACTTATCTATCAAAGAGGAACTGAATTGGTTTTATTGAACAGCATAGCAAAGGTGATCATCCAGGAAAAGCTTTTTGATGCTGATAAGACCACCCTCTCCGCAGACCAGATGGATAGGCTCCAAGAAAATGTTCAGGCATTTGAAAGTGGAGAGGTTTCGCAGGTAACCGGTATTGATCCAGAAAAGATCAAAAAAATAGCTCAAACCTTGGCAAAAGCAGAAAGTGTAATGATTCTATCTGGGAAAGAAATAATCGGGCATGCTGAAAACACTAAGATAATTGATCTCTTGCAGGACCTTTTAGGTTTAACCGGACATCAAAATAAGGATAACTGTGGAGTGAATCTATTGTGGGAACATTGTAATTCACAGGGTGCTTTGGATTGCGGACTTTTGCCGGAGAGGCTTCCAGGACGCATCCACCTTTCAGATGGGGTGTTCCGGAAAGGGGTTGAAAAGATCTGGAACGCCAAGGTTAAAGAAGAGCCGGGACTTGATTTCGATCAGATGTTGAAGTCTGCCCTCCAAGGAAAGATCAAAGCTATGTATATTGCAGGAGCTGATCCAGTGAGCACATCCCCGGATGGAAACCTGGTGAAGGAGGCGCTCAAAAAACTTGAGTTTTTGGTAGTTCAGGACACCTTCTTAACGGAGACTGCTAAGTTAGCTGATGTGATCCTGCCTGGAGTCTCCTTCGCTGAAAAGGAAGGAACCTTCACCAATGTGGAGGGAAGAATACAGAAACTTAAAAAAGCGTTTGAACCTTTAGCCAATTCCAAGGAGGATTGGCAGATCATCTGCTTGCTGGCGCAAGCTTGGGGGTATGATTTTGATTATACCTCACCTGCGCAAATTTTTAAAGAGCTGGTAAAGGTCTCACCCATTTATGCAAAAGCAAGTTGGGAAGATTTGGATAAAATGGAAAACAAGTGAAGTTCAGAAAAGGAACTGTAATTTGAGACTGCCCAAAAATCCACAAAAAGGTCGTTTCTTCCTTTCTCTCTGGATCTGTAATCCTACCAGAGCTTGGTCTTTGGGAACGCCACAAATTTGGGCAATAACATTACAAAGGAAGTTTCATTTGAGTTGAAATAAGATATGGTACCCTTCATCATCATTACTTTGGTTAAAGTTGTAATAGTCCTGGTTGTTTTCCTGATTTTGATAGCCTATCTCACGTGGCTGGAAAGAAAGCTTTTGGGACATTTTCAGGTCAGGTTAGGTCCCATGCGAGTGGGACCTCATGGTCTTTTTCAGCCCTTCGCCGATGGGATAAAACTTTTGTTTAAAGAGGATATTCTTCCGGCAAACGCGCACAAATTCATCTATCATTTGGCTCCCCTTTTGACCTTCATTCCTGCTTTGATTATGGTGGCGGTCATCCCTTTCGGAAAAGGGGTCAAATTTTTGGGATATCCCGTGGATATGGTTATCTCCAACTTCAATATGGGCATACTTTATGTGTTGGCTGTGAGTTCCATAGGGGTATATGGGATAGTGTTAGCTGGCTGGTCCTCCAACAACAAGTATTCTCTTTTAGGTGGTTTAAGGTCATCTGCTCAGATGATCAGTTATGAGATCTCCTTGGCCCTTTCTCTGATAGGCGTTTTGATGATCGCCGGCTCTTTCAGCTTGGTCGACATAGTAGGTGCACAGGATAAATTTTTTAACTGGTTTGTGTTTCGTCAGCCATTGGGGTTCATACTTTATCTTGTCTGCGCCATTGCCGAGACCAATCGAGCACCTTTTGATCTTCCTGAGGCGGACAATGAGCTGGTGGCCGGCTATATGACCGAATACTCCTCCATGAAGTTTGCCATGTTCTTCTTAGGGGAATATGGAAATATGATCAACGTCTCCGCGCTGGCCACCACCCTGTTTTTGGGAGGGTGGCATGGACCATATCTACCTCCAGTGGTCTGGTTTTTGATAAAATTGGTAGCCTTCCTTTTCTTTTATATCTGGATAAGGGCTACCCTTCCCAGGTTCAGATATGACCAGTTGATGAATTTTGGATGGAAGGTGTTGTTGCCATTGGCAATCCTTAATGTCTTTGTCACGGCAGTGATAATGATAATGTAAGAAAGCTCAAAAGTTCAAAGGTTCAATCTTGTTTGATATTTTGAAAACCATATTCTGGGCGATTCCTCGGGGACTGTCGGTTACTTTTAAATACCTGCTTTCCCGATCGGTCACGGTTAGATATCCCGAACAAAAACTCAAGCTCTCCCCCCGGTATAGAGGTTTACACTATCTGGAAAGAAATGAAGATGGATCAGAGAAGTGCGTTTGCTGTGGACTGTGTGCCGCTGTCTGTCCCTCAGGATGCATATACATGGAGCCGGCAGAAAATGAATTTGGCGAAAGATATGCCAGGGTCTATGAGATAAATGAGCTAAGATGTATCTTCTGCGGATACTGCCAGGAAGCCTGTCCCAAGGAGGCAATCTTTTTGGGTAAAGAATATGAGTTTTCTGCAGACCGAAGGGAGAAGTTTATCTATCGTAAGGAGGATCTTTTGGTTGCTTACAGGAAGGAAGGATCAAAGGGCTAAATGGACTAAGAGGATAATGACATGGAGATTTTGATTTTCTCAATATTGGCTGTGCTTTCGGTCGTTTGTTCTATTTTGGTAATCTCCCAGAAAAGTGCGGTGGCAAGTGCACTTTTCCTGATCGCCACCATGGTGAGTTTAGCCATACTATTTTTGTTGTTGAACTCGCCGTTTTTAGCTACCGTGCAGATCATAGTTTATGCCGGCGCCGTGATGGTTTTATTCTTATTCGTCATCATGCTTTTAAATCTGAGAAGAGATGAATTTGGACCGGAGAAAAGAAAAGCTCAGATCTTTTTTGCTATTCTTTTTGTGTTCCTCCTTCTGATTGCACTTGCTACAGTTATTGAAACGGAAGGTTTCAGTTTTAGCTCAGCTAAAGCTCTCGCTCAGGCTGGAAAACCTGCCGAGGTTGAAAACTTCGCCAAGCTTCTGTTCACCAAATATCTTTTCCCTTTTGAGCTGGCTTCGGTTTTGCTCTTAGTGGCCATAGTTGGCGCCATAGTTATGGCAAAAAGAAAATTATGATTTGAGTAAAAATGGTTAAGTAAAAATAGTTAAGTAAAAACAGAAGGAAACTGATGGTCTCTTTATCTGCTTACCTGATATTAAGCGGGGTGATTTTCAGCATCGGAGCTTTAGGATTTTTGATCAGGCGTAATATACTTATCATGTTTATGTCCATCGAACTTATGCTCAACGGGGTGAATTTATCCCTAGTGGCCTTATCTACAAAATTGGGTTCTCTGGATGGTCAGGTGATTGTATTTTTGGTGATGACCGTGGCGGCAGCCGAAGTGGCGGTGGGGCTGGCCATAATCATCTGTCTGTTTAGAAACAAAAAAAGCGTTAACGTGGATGATTTTAACCTGATGAAATGGTAACAGGTCAGTCGTGCACCGTCCGCAGACCGCTGCTAAACCCTTTTTGGTGGCGGACGGTGGACTGCCGATGGCGGACAGTAAAAATATGAACTGCGTTTATCTGGTCCCATTATTTCCTCTGATCGGCTTCCTGATAAATGGGGTTTTAGCGCTTACCTGTAAAGCTTCTTTCGACCAGAAAAGTCCAGCTAAAAGCGCGGTAAGCTGGATCGGCTGTGCGTCGATAGGTTTATCCTTTTTGTGTTCAGCTGTCATATTTTTTGAGCTTCTT
>JAOZNS010000306.1 GCA_029933635.1 Candidatus Zixiibacteriota bacterium
ACATCATGATTATCTTTCCAAGCTACTTTATATTTTCCAGGATCGGTTTAGCTGGGTCACGCACAGATGGGGTGGAGTGTCTGGATGAACTGGTGGAGGACTTTTATCGAGACGTAAAACATGTTTTATCTTCGCCTTTCAGATGGAGTCAACATGATCTTGTTCTCCTCAGCACCCTGTCGGCAACTACCCTGACGCTGATGATCACCGATACGGACTTTCAGGAGTCGGTGCAGAAGAATCGAACCTCCACCTCCGATGAAATCTCTAAATGGACGGACAAATGCGCAAAAAGAGTCGGGAATTTGACCATCGGGGGGCTGTATCTTTCCGGTCTGGTTCTTCATGATCGAAAGGCAAAAAGGACTGCACTTTTGTGTTTGGAATCCGTTGCCCTGGCTGAGGGGATAACCAAAGGTTTGAAATATCTGGTGGGTAGATCCCGACCTTATGGAGACAAGGGAGCATTTAATTTCGATCCATTGAAATTGCCGCCTCCATCTTATTCCCTTTCATTTCCGTCCGGTCATGCCACCTCCGCATTTGCTTTAAGCTCGGTGATAGCGGAACAATACCGAAGCTGGCCGGTATGGATGATCTCCTATGGTTTCGCTTTGGTGGTATCATTAGCAAGAGTAAACAACAATGCCCATTTTCTTTCGGATGTGTTCTGGGGTGCAGTCGTGGGAATCTCGGTGGGAAGATGTTTGGTGAGATTCAATGAGGCCAACAACAGAGCCGGTTGGAAGATCGCCCCCATAAATATATCCAACGATTTCGGAATCAAAGTTTCGATCTGGTTAAAATGAGGTTCAAGGGTTCAAAAGTTCAACTGGAGGGACTTTGGAGAAGATATCGAAAGGAAGGTTCGATCAGATCTTTTCCGCTTGGGGCGAGCATAGGATATTGGTCTTAGGGGATGTGATGCTGGATGAATATCTCTGGGGTAACGTGTCGCGCATATCTCCTGAAGCTCCGGTGCCGGTTGTGGAGATAGTCAAAGAGACGACCAAATTGGGCGGGGCGGCTAACGTGGCTTTAAATGTTAAAAGCCTGGGAGATGAGCCAATTTTGGTAGGGGTGATCGGGGAGGACGCAAATTCTGAGAAGGTTATCTCCGCTCTGGAACAGGCACAAATAGGAAAAGAGGGAATTTTTATAGACAACCCCAGAATGACTACCGTGAAAACCAGAATAATTGCCCACAACCAGCAGGTGGTACGAGCAGACAGAGAAAACACCGAGGAGATCTCCGAGAAATTAACCAAGAACATCATTGACTTTGTGAAGAAGAAAATCTCAGATGTTAGCGCGGTGATCATCTCCGACTATGGCAAGGGTGTGATCACCAACAAACTTCTGTCTGGGCTGATAGAATTGTGCAAAGAAAGCGAGATCTTCATCGCGGTCGATCCCAAGGATACCCATTTTATGAGTTATAAGCAGGCATCTTTGATTACCCCCAACCATCATGAAGCGGGATTTGTCTATGGGAAAAGAATAAGGGATGAGAGGATTCTGGAGGAGGTGGGCTGGGGACTTGTGGAAAAGCTTTCGGTTAAAGCTTTGCTCATCACCCGAGGCGAAAAGGGCATGTCACTTTTTGAATCTGGCGGAGAGCTTACCCATTTTCCCACAAGGGCTAAAAAGGTTTACGATGTTACCGGAGCAGGAGATACGGTCATCTCAGCTTTTACCTGTGCAGTTTCCGCCAGAGCAAATTTTAAGGAAGCCGCTTTGATCTCTAATCATGCGGCAGGTCTGGTGGTAGGTCAGATCGGAACCGCTCAGGTGAACAAAGGGGAGCTGGTAAACGAGCTGGAGGAGTTTATCAATTCAACCAACAGGTGACTTGGTGTGCAACCGTCAGCATCAATTTCCGGGTGAGGAAGAATTAAAACAGAAATTTTCGTTTGTCAAATGAGGGATAAACAACCATGTGCGGATAACATGGCAAATAAGGAAATAATGCGACCCTGGGTTGTTTATATTTCTGAAATGGCGGGCAAAATAAATTAAAGGTGAACCACAATGACCAAAACGATGAAGACTTATCACAAGTTGATTTTTGGTGATGCAAAAAATATGAAAGAATTAGAAGATAATAGTGTGCATCTTGTAGTTACTTCTCCGCCATATTTCAACGCTCCCTTCGACTATCCGGATTTGTTTGAAAGTTACGAAGCATATTTAGAAAAAATGAGAGAGGTTGCAAAAGAATTGATAAGGGTAGTTGCTGAAGGCAGAATAATATGTATCGTTTGTGATGATACACTTATTAATGGAAAGAAATATCCTGTGGTTGCAGATTTAACAAAGATATACATAGAAGAAGGCTTTACCTACAGGGATAGGATCATTTGGGTAAAGCCAGAGGGATACATTCGTATCAGTAGAAGAAGTGGGGTGATTTTACAGCATCCTTATCCCATGTATTTTTATCCTGACAACATCCAAGAAACGATACTTATTTTTCAGAACGGAAAGTTCGATTACAAAAGGACTCCTAAGGG
>JAOZNS010000307.1 GCA_029933635.1 Candidatus Zixiibacteriota bacterium
TCAAGATACAACAACTGCTACAAATATGGCGATTTATAATCCTTCTTTATATAGCTCCTCCAGCTCATGAAAAAAGCAAAAGGTTCGGGCAGGTGCAAACTCCTCCACAAACTCCTTCTCCAACGATACCAAAGAAGTATACTGCGTGCCCAAAGCTGGGTTTCGGTAGTCCACCATGAAGGTGATTCTCAAATCGTCGGAGGGAACCACAACCAAATCTATCCCTTTCTCCTTCTCGGAGTAGAACAGGGGAGTTTCGATCTCCAGATAGTCTTTGGGAGAATCCTGCTCCTGGATCCCAGCCTTAAGGATGGTCTCCACAAAGGGCAAGGCACTTCCGTCTCCAACCGGAGGCTCACAGGAATCCAGCTCCACCCGGAGATTATCCAACTGAAGTCCTGCCAACGTCGCCAGAACGTGCTCCACGGTGCACACCTTAGCCTCACCCTTCTTCAAAGTGGTCCCCCGAGTTATGTCGACCACGTGATCTATATCCGCCGGAATCTCCGGAGAGCCAGGGAGGTCAGTCCTTACGAAAACGATGCCATGTCCGAGGGGTGCGGGTTTAAAGGTGATGGTGGTTTGATGACCGGTATGCAGTCCCACACCTGAAAAGGAAGCAGGCTTTTTGATGGTTCGTTGTAGTTTAATCATTTGAACCTCTGAAAAATCGGCTCTCCTCTTGACTTCTGCTTTGAATAAATCCCGTCTTTTAAAGAAAGTCAAGATATTATTTATAAAAAAGTAGGCCTCCTTTAGAAAGAGGAGATTATATTGATTGAACTTTTCCCGCAAGCGGGATGCTTGTGAAAACTCAAATCAGGAAAGGAGGCCTGATAAGATGATAGCACATGGGATCGATTTACACAAGAGATTTTCTTACTTTTATTCTGTGGATTTTGAGAGTGGTGAGGTGAGGGAGGGGAGGGTGGTAAATGAAAGAAAAGCGATAGAGAGGCATTTAGCTTTGATGCCTGGGGATTCTAAGGCAGCCATAGAAGCTATCCGGAACTGGTATTGGTTGGTGGACTTACTTCAACAGAAAGGGATGGAGGCTAAACTATCCAATCCGGTGCAAACTAAAGCCATCGCCCAAGCTAAGGTGAAAACAGATAAAGTGGATGCCAAGATGTTGGTCCATTTGATGGAAAGGGATTTATTGCCTACCTGTTGGATTCCGGATAAAAAAACCGAGGACTTAAGGGAATTTTTGAGATTCAGGAATAAATTAGTGAGGTTACGCATCCAGCTGAAGAATGGTGTGTGGGCGGTGTTGAGTAAACAAAACATAAACCCTCCCATGAGAACTCTATGGGGGATAGAAGGGAGAAGATATCTGAAGAGATTGAAACTTCCCCAACCCCACTCCACCATTCTTGCCCAGAGTTTGGAGGTGATAGACTCTTTAGATAAGCAGATTAGCTTTTGGGAAAAGAAAATTTTATCCGAATCGAAGAGAACTTCTCAGGTAAATGTTTTATGTGGCGCTCCGGGAATAGGAGATTTGGGAGCCTTGACCATCCTTTGTGAGTCTGGTTCTATGGAGCGGTTCGGAAGTGCCAGAAAATATGCCAGCTATTCTGGATTGGTTCCTACGGTTAAAGCCAGCGGAGGGAGGATACATTATGGTCATCTGGGCAGACAAGCCAATATGGTTTTAAGGTGGATCTTCATCGAGATCGCTGGCGTAGCGGTTCGGTGCGACAGCTACTGGAGAAATTGCTATAATCGTTTAAAATACAGAAAGGGCAAATCTGTGGCCAAGGTAGCTATCGCCAGAAAAATAGCTAAGATGGTTTATCATATGTTAAAACAAAAAATGGATTACTCTACCTATAAGAAGAGTTATTTGGTCAGATGAGCTCCTATTTTTTCTGGCCCTCTTTTCCCCGCTTATGGTGGGGATCCTGCATTGCGGTAAATGGTCCTAGTCAAGATTGAGCAGTCTGACAAGGCCCCTATGGGTCTTCCTGAACCAACACCTTGTCCTGATTTATAAGGACGAATAGAAGATTGGTAAGTAACCGGAGGTTAATCGTTCACCAGGTAAGTGACTTTTTAGAAAATCAAATTCAAAAAACAAAAATTCGATTCGGTTTAAAAAAAGCTTGACATCTACTTTTTTATAGAAGAGAAAAATAGCTTGGCTTGAAGAGCCCGAATATAAATCATACGCTTTTCGACAAACTCCCATGAAGATTCTCTACTTCGTATGACCCCACAAAAATATGAGAGTCCTCTTCATTTGAACTGAAAGAATTTTTGATAAGAGAAAGAGATTTTAAGACTTATTTCAGTTTGCAAAATGGTCCCCTCATCCCTTAGTTCCCCCTCCACCCAGATGGAGAAAGATGGGGGTGAGGTGAAGAAAGAGCCCAAACTGGTGCTTAGCTGGTTTTCGTGGTAAAGGGAGGAACCGCTAAATGTCGGTGTTTATTGTCCCCTTCGGGGAATGGAGAAAAACCCTCGCCTTTAGTATGATCAAGTAGCATGTTAGATTTCTACTTCT
>JAOZNS010000094.1 GCA_029933635.1 Candidatus Zixiibacteriota bacterium
GGGGCAGAACTGGCCTAATCCCTTCAACTCCACCACCGTTATTCGTTACTCGTTGATCGTAGATCGTCCCCACCGCACCACCCTGAAGGTCTACAACATCTTAGGGAAGGAGGTGAGAACGCTGGTGGATAAACGGCAGAAAGGAGGGAGATATGAGGTGAGCTGGGATGGGAGAGACAACCAGGGCAAGGAGGTTGCCAGTGGGGTATACATCTGTAAGCTGAAAGCTGAAAGCCGAAAGCTGAAAGCCGAAATGACCAGGAAGATGGTGTTGATTAGGTGAAGGGGTCGTAGATCGTTGCTCGTCTATCGTAGATCGTGGATCGTGCTCGTAGATCGTTGTTCGTAGATCGGGGCGTTGGTGCTTATTAGGTGAAGAGGTCGTAGATCGTTGTTCGTCTATCGTAGATCGGGACAAAGCCTTCTATCTTCAGTCCACAAGACAAGCGTCAGAATCGGGGTTCTGACGCCTCTGTGGGAACTGTCAGGGCAGAGCCCTGACAGCACAGTCAAACCCAGAAACAAACCGCAGATGAACGCAGATTTCCACAGATGGTTAAGGAGTTTTCAAGGATGTGGGTAGAAGGGTCTGTCAGGGCGAAGCCTTGTGGGCACAGTCAAAGCTGGAAGGAGGTGATGGAATGGCACAGAGGAGAGCACAAACTTTAACAGGAGGCAGAGATGTGAGCTAAAAATGAGTTTGGGGTCTGAGATTATGGAACGGGTCGGATGAATCCGACCCCTACAAGAGTTTCTGTCAGGGCAGGAGCCCTGACAGCACGGGAAAGGTAGCCGCAACCTCGTAGGTGGCGAAGGAACGCAGACTGAAGTCTGCGGCTACGGTGGAGGCGTCAGAATCGGGGTTCTGACGCCTCTGTGGACAAGAGTTTCTGTCAGGGCAGGAGCCCTGACAGCACGAAGCACGAAAGGAGGGTAAAATGGGACGGTTGAACTTCAAAAAATTGGGTCTGCTCATTATCCTGCTGGGGCTGGTTTGGGCCTCAGGTGTTTTGGGGCAGACCATAGAGGGGTTTCCCAAAGTCATCTACACTGATCCCTACTGGGTTCAGGTGGCCATTGAGGATTGGTGGCATCACTGGGAGAATCCTGGTGAGATAAACTTTGAGAACTACTGGGGGCAGATTGATAGCTGTGGGATAAACTTGGACGCCACTTGGGGGGATGAGCTAAGTCTGAACAACTCCTTTGGGGTCAAGATATTAAATCAGAACCTCTTCCAGGTGGTTGATGATAACTTCCCCTGGACTGATCCATATGCCCTTAAGCCAAATACCGCATCGGTTTTCCTTTTCGCCGATGGACTGCGGAATTTGTACGATGTGCCAGGTACGACATTTACATCTCCTCCAGCGACAGGGGAACAATATGAAGATCCACCCCTTTCTGGCCACTATGTCTACCGGGCCCTGGTTGACCAAGACACTGCGGGGCCTCTGCTGGAGGGGACATTTGACCAGTGTGACCAGTTCAGGTATAGGCCCTACTATGTCACCTTCCGGATGAAGATGGTGGGGGACAACCTTGAGCATATTAAGGTGGCTGAAGCTAAGCTCTGGTGTACAAGGGCCTCTGCATTGGAGGATGACCCCCATTCCCAACTACTATACTCTGAACCTGACACGGGAGTAACCCAAACAGAGCTAGTTACCATCCCCATCTATGCGGATGACTTTCAATCTCCCGGCTCATACGAGGATATAACCTTATCTAATAGGGTTATCCTCCAAAATAGTGCCTATAAGACCCATCTGGTCCTTGACTGGCTGGATGAGAGGGATTTGTATGTTGACAATGTACTAGTCCGGGATATCTATTACTATTACACATTTGAATACAACGGCGGAGGCCAGTATGACCAAGTCATCAAGGATTCCCTCCATGCTGCCTTCGACATAAACCCAAACGCAAACTTCCGCTGGTATAAGGACGAACCTCGCCCCAATATGCTCAAAAGCTTCCGGTATGTGGACAGCCTGGCCAGGGAGGCAGGGACTGTGTCCCTCAATTGTTACTATCCTTCCTCCAATGGTAATGCTTATGTTAATTTCATTGAACAACTCCAACCGCAGGAGTTTATCACTGGATACTACCCCATCTGGGCAAACACCGACTCTTCATCATCATCAGAAGACCCGTATAGCCGAACTATTCAGGATGCCTGGGACGAGATGATTTCCCTGAAGATGAGGAAAGCCATCCTGGCTGCCAATGGCGATCCGGGTGACCTCGATGATGATATACCCTTCTGGATGACGATTCAGACCTGTGATTATTGGTATAAAGGGCATCAGTGGAGACACCCCACGGCGAATGAAATTAAGGCTGAAATCTACCTTTCCTTATGTTATGGGGCTAAGGGGATTATGTATTTCGTTTACCCCACCATAGATACCCGGAAGTATCAGGGTTCCTATTATGGGGCGAAATTCGGCGGCTTGGTAGATCTGGTAGATGCCAACGGCCAGCCTACATCTGATCCGACAATCGGCCATTTTGTGCCCAACTACAAGTGGTATGTGGTGCGGGATATGAATGCTGTGCTGGATTCCTTGAATCCGGTTATCCAAGGGCTCACCTGGGTGGATGCCGGTAAGTGGGATGAGGTGAGTAGCCTTACGGGGAGCTATATCACATCGGTGACCAGCGATAGGTTCCCGCAGGATTCTGTCTGGGTGGAGGTAGGCCTCTTCCACGATGACCTCTATGACTACTTTATGTTAGTCAACCGCCGTTGCCTCTCCACCGAGACCCAGCAGGTGACCGTGGAGCTCTCTAAATCCGGCCTCTGGGCGATAAAGGATATGTATTCCGGGGAGGAGAGCTGGCTGACCAGCAGTGAGGGGGTGATGAGTTTTAGCACCACCTTAGGGCCGGGAGAGGGAAAGCTCTTTCGGCTGAGGGAAGGGTTCTCCGGGCCAGTTCTTACCGACCAGGCCTGGGAGGGTTTGATTGGTATCTCAGGGGACATCACAGTTCCGGACAGCGTGACCCTCACCATCAATCCAGGCACAGCCCTCAAGTTTGCCCCTGGAGGTGACAACCAGGCAGGAGGGGTGGATACAGCAAGGTGTGAGCTCATAGTTGAGGGGAGCTTATCGGTGCAGGGGACGAAGTCCCAGCCGGTGAGCTTTAGCTCCTTCTCCTCAAATCAGGGGGATTGGTGGGGGATAAGGTTCAAGGAAGGGAGTTGGGGTGAGCTCAGGCATACCGTAGTTGAATATGGCTATTGTGGGATCTTAGCCGACTCCGGTAGCACAGTAACCATAGACAGTTGCACCATCCAGAAGAACGAGGTCTATGGGATCAGGTGCGAGCATACCGATGGGGCTACTACCATCTCCGGCAACAGGATTTGGAACAACGGGGTCTACGGGGTATGGACTGAGCACTGCTCACCTGATATCCTGGATAATTTGATCAACGGCAGCAGGTATGGGATAAAGGCAAGCTATGCCGGCTCTGATATGCTGATTAAGGGGAACAGCATAGACAATGCCTCCATCCAACCAAAGGATCAGCCCCCTTATGACAACTATGTGGGGATCAGCCTGCAGAACTCTTCCCCCCTCATCTTGGATAACGAGATTGGGGGTGGGAAAGGGCTCTCTGGCCTCTCCTGTTCCTCTGGTTCCAATCCAGAGGTGAGAAGCTGCATAATAGATGCTCGGTGCAAGAAGGGCATCTCCTGCTATGATGGCTCCAGCCCTACGGTAGACTCCACTCAGGTTCACTCCTACACAGAGAGGGGCATCTACTGTTATCAGTCCAGCTACCCGCGGTTAGGGGACACAGGGATAGAGGGCAGTGGAGGCAACAGCATCTCCAGCCGGGATGGTGGCTATGAGGTCTGGTGTGAGGAGAACCTCCAGCCGGTGATGGCGGAGTCCTGCTGGTGGGGGATGGCCATTCCCGATCCCTCCCGTTTCCATGGTGCTGTTGACTGGTTGCCCTGCTTAGACCACGACCCATTTGGGGAGGTAGGGGTAGAGGATGGTCCAAAGGAGGGGCTACCCACCAGGTTTACCCTTTTCCAGAACTATCCCAACCCGTTTAACCCCACTACCCTTATTCGTTACTCGTTGCTCGTAGATCGTCAAGGGGAGTCAGGGGACGGGGGTTCACGAGCACGAACTACGAGCACGAGTTACGTTAGTTTAAAGGTTTACAATGTGTTGGGGGAGTTGATGGAGACCTTAGTGGATGAAAGGCAAAGGGCCGGCTCATACAGGGTTAGGTGGGATGCGAGCAAGGTGGCCAGTGGAATTTATTTTTGCACTCTCAAAGCAGGAGGTTATCGGCAGACGATTAAGATGGTGGTGATGAAGTAGAAGGCCGTAGATCGTTACTCGTAGCTTCTAAGAAAGGAAATAACTCAACGAACTGAGTGAACTCAAAGAACTCTATACCGGAGGGTAGGAAGATGAGGAAGGTATTTTTGTGGTTGAGCATAGTGTTTCTTTTGCCGGGGAGCAGAACCCTGGCTGGGGGGTGGATCTGCCAGAACCAGAGCAACTCTCTGGCAGAGGTAGTATTTGTTGATACCCTGAAAGGATGGGCAGTTGGTCAAAATGGGACCATCCTCCATACCAGAGACGGGGGTAAGACCTGGATTATCCAATCAAGCGGGATCTTCTGTAACAAGCCCTGGGATTGGCTCATGGGGGTTTGCTTTGTTGATTCACTCAATGGGTGGGTAGTAGGAACAGAGGGAACCATTCTCCATACCCGAGACGGAGGGGAACACTGGGAGAAACAAGAAAGTGGGGTAAGTGAGGAGCTTTATGGGGTTACCTTCAGGGACACCTCCAATGGTTGGGTGGTGGGAGGTTGGGTTGGGATACTCTACACCACAGATGGAGGAAGGAACTGGAGTCTCCAGGTGAATGAAGGGGGCCCCTCCCCCCATTGCATTGCGTTTGCTGATTCGCTCAATGGCTGGGCAGCGGGAGTACCCAGAGACCTGGAGCCAACTGCTTACCGCTCGACAGATGGTGGAGAGAGTTGGGAAGGAGAGGGAGCATTTTCTATCTGGGATTATATTTATAAGATCACATTTGCCGATCCGCTCAATGGTTGGGCGGCAGGTGAAGGGGATATTGGGGGAGGGGTGATATATTACACTACAAATGCAGGTTCAAGTTGGCATTACTGTCAAGAGGCTTTTCCTTCGAGCATTTTGGATATCTCCTTTAGCGATGTACGAAATGGTTGGGCGGTGAGCTCTGTTGGAATAAGGCCATTTCATGGAGTGATCTATCACACTTCAGATAGTGGAACAACCTGGAATATACAGCTTCTTATAGATGAAGATTACAATACCACTTTTGGCGGTGTTTGCTTCTCAGACAGCAATAATGGATGGGCAGTGGGAATGCATGGGAGGATAATGCACACTGCCAATGGAGGGAAAAACTGGGATACCCAGAATGGTGGGATGAATAGCTCCCTTTTCCTTCATGATGTATCCTTTGTGGATAAAAACCAGGGTTGGGGAGTAGGCCATTGCGTCGAAGGATCAACCTCTCCAGGAATCCTTCATAGTTGTGATGGAGGACAGAACTGGATGGTGCAGTTGACTGGAAACGGGTTGCAAGGTGTTTGTTTTGTGGATACCAACTATGGTTGGGCAGTGGGTAGAGCTGGGACGATCTTTCATACTACCAATGGAGGAGATCAATGGGACGAGCAGGAGAGTGGGACAGGGGTTATGTTGGAGAAGGTCTGCTTTGTAGACACCCTGAGAGGCTGGACGGTGGGGGATTCTGGGGTTATCCTCCATACCCAAGATGGGGGTAGAAATTGGGGGGAACAAGAGAGTGGAACATCCCAAGGGCTTTATGATGTGGCCTTTGTGGATACAGTTAGGGGATGGATTGTTGGCAAGGATGGGATTATTCTTCATACTGGGAATGGAGGGAAAGATTGGTTACCGCAAGCAAGTGGCACAGGCTGTGATCTCCTGGGAGTCTGTTTTAAGGGGAGCTGGAATGGCTGGGTTGTTGGGGATAGTGGGACAATCCTGCATACTATAGATGGAGGAGAAAACTGGTGGAGGCAGGAGAGCGGGACTCAAGTTATGCTCTGGGATGTCTCCTTCTTAGATTCCCTCAGTGGTTGGGTAGTAGGAGACTCCGGGGTGATCCTGCATACTGAGGATGGAGGGACAAGCTGGTTCAGGGAAGAGGCGGGGACAAGGAGCAGGCTGGAGGCGGTAACTATGGTTGATGAGGAAGATGGTTGGGCAGTGGGAGGAAAGGCAACCTGGTGGGGAGGGGGAGCGACTATCCTCAAATACACCGGCCCTACCTATGTGAAGCCAGAGTGGGCATCGGAGGTATTGCCTAAGAGGTATTGGCTGGAGCAGAATTATCCCAATCCGTTTAACGAAAATACCGTGATTCGTTACTCGTTGCTCGTAGATCGTCAAGGGGAGTCAGGGGAGGGGGGTTCACGAGCACGAACTACGAGCACGAGTTACGTTAGTTTAAAGGTTTACAATGTGTTGGGGGAGTTGGTGGAGACCTTAGTGGATGAGAGGCAGAGGGTGGGGAGGTATAGGGTGAGATGGGATGCGAGCAAGGTGGCCAGTGGAGTTTACTTTTGTACTCTCAAAGCAGGAGGTTATCGGCAGACGATTAAGATGGTAGTGATGAAGTAGAAGGCCGTAGATCGCTGTTCGTGGATCGTAGATCGTGCTCGTAAAGGGGGAGATTGGGGAGAGGGACGCAATAACTCAAGGGACTCATTAAATTCTCTGTAACAAAAAGAGGTTATCAGTTGCCAGCCTGACAAGCGTAAACAACTGATAACCCCCGTGAGCACAAGGAAAGGAGAAATCCCCCTTTCCTATGCCCTTTTGTAATATAGGGCAAGAGGGGTGAAAAGACAAGGAGTTTTTGAAACTTTAAACAAGGAGGTGGGAGATGTAGGATAATTTGGCTGGTAGTGAGAGACAGAAGGGGCAAAAACCTTAAACAGGAGGTAAAGATGCTTTTCAGGAAAGCCCTTCTGATAGTGGCTATTTTGGCCACAGCGGCAAGCTACAGCTTTGCTGGGGAGCATCCCTGTCTGCTTTTCTCCTCTGATTCTATTGATTACATCAGGGAGAGGATTGAGAGCGGAACGCCCCAGTTGGCCTGGGATGAACTCCTAAACCACCAGGGCGCCCACTATTTGGACAATTGCCCTGTATCTTACCATCAAGAGGGATACAGTAATGCCAGGCACGAATACAATGCGCTAGCCAAGTTAGGCTTCCTCCACCTGATAGATGAAGACCCGGTTATGGCCAATGAGTTCGGAGATAGTGCAATCTCCTACTGCCAGCATTACTTTAAGAAAGAATTGGATGCGGACAACTGTCTTTCAATTGCCGCTCTCATCTCCAGTTTCTCTTTCTGTTACGACTACTGCTACGACCTGATGTCTGACTCCCTGCGCCAGACCTTCCGGGATATGATCAAAAGGGAGATGGATTTTGCGTTGTCAAAATGGCATCATGAAATTTATGGCTACTGGGGTAATCACCAGGCTCAGTTGAATGGTGCCCTCGGTCTGGGGGCTATTGTCCTTGACGGAGAGTTAGTTCAGGGGGAGATATACCACGGGCAGGCCCTGTGGGATACCTGCAAGGCGATGATAACAAACCGCTACCTAAGGGAGCTATATGACAGCGATGGGGCAGGTTTTGAGGGTTGTCTCTACTCCTCCTTTGGTCTCTCCGGGATAATCCCCTTTATGGAGGCTCTGAAGAGGAAGACGGGCGAGGATATGTTTACAGAGAATGAGGATATCTTGAGGAAGATAAGTGACTGGCTCACATATGAGATTTTGCCTGAGAGGCACAAATTTAACAACTTGAACGACTCCTTCTATTGGGATCTTGATCCCCACTATTCTGAATATGTAGATGGTCACTGGGGGTATTCACTTTGTTGGGGGCCACTGGAGGGAATTTACGATGATCCAGTCCATAAGTGGGTCTTTGAGAACCTGATTCAGTGGGGAGACATCAACCGCAGAACCAGTGAATGTGGACTGCTTCCCCTGATCATCCTCAATTACAACGATGATCTGGCCGCAGAGAGCCCGGCAGCCAGGCTTCCCTTATCCAAGCATTTTCGGGGTAGGGGGTTGGTTTACTTCCGCACCGGGTGGGAGGACCCTGAGGACATAATGTTCAGCTTTGAGTGTGGACCTGCTAAGAACACAGCCACAGGGCACTATTTGGTTAGGCATCATCATTGTGATAAGAACTCTTTCACCCTCTACGCTTATGGAGAGAGATTTGCTATCGATTCTGGAAAGCTTTGTCAATCTCCTGGATGTCACAATGTGATTTTCATAGATGGTAGAGGGCAGATGTGCCACGCTGAACCCTGGTATAGTTCGGGAATGATAGAAGAGCAGGTATCTGGGCAGTTCTGCGACTATGTGCACGGGGATGCCACCGATGCCTATAACAGAATGTGGGTGATCCCCATCCCTGGAACGAGTGGCGGGGCATACGATACAACGCTGGACAACAACCCAGTGCTCAATGCTGACCGGATGGTGACCTTTGTGCGGGGTGATGGTCTGCCTCCCTACTTTGTCATCGCCGATGACATCAACAAGGATGGCGCCGTCCACCAATACAAGTGGCTTCTGCACACAGCCTGCTGGATAGAAGAGGGCAATCCCATAGTCCTCCACGGTTCAACCAGTGACAGATATATGAACATCTATGTGGTCTCCCCCTCGGATTATATCTTCTCCCAGCAGATGTATTCACCGGAGTTTACTCCTTCTCCCCTCTTTGGTGACGATTCTCCTCCTGATACCACAGGATCAACTCATCCCCTGGCCACAATCAGTAGTTATAATGCCGTTAATCCTTACTTCCTATTGGTCCTCTATCCCCATAAGGATGGTCTGGAGGTTCCCACGGTTACCGCTGTGCCCATCACCAATGGCCGATGTGCCCAACTTGCCTGGTCAACTGGGAGGGACTACAATATCCTCAAGGCAGGCGGGGAGGTATCTGCAGATTGGCTCTCTACAGATGCTCAGATATGCCTGATCAGGGAGGACTTAGACTCAACGGTGACCAGGTTTATGATGGCCGAGGGGACGAACCTCTGGATGAGGGGTATACTCTTGGTGGATACCTATGGGGATACAGGCAGCGTGATAAACTCCGGGGCCCAGGTAGTTATCCACAGCAGCACCCCCCGCCAGTTTAAGATCTATGCTCCCCAGGCCACAGAGTTGGTGGTTAACGATACCACAGTTTCTTTCTACAGGATAGGGGACTACATCCACTATCCGGGGGTAGCGGGCTCAATTTCCGAAGATGCCACCGTATCTGGATTGCTTTATGTGAGCGGTGATGTCACCGTAGATAGCGGGGTCACCCTCACCATCCAGCCAGGGGCGGAGCTAAGGTTTGTCGCCGGGTCAGACAACCTGGGCTGTGGGGTAGATTCCGTCCTCTGTGAGCTCATCGTGGAGGGAAGCCTGGATGCCCAGGGGACTGCTGCTCAACCCATTAGCATCAGCTCTACCTCCTCTGCCTTAGGGGATTGGTGGGGGATAAGGTTCAAGGAAGGGAGTTGGGGTGAGCTCAGGCATACGGTAGTTGAATATGGCTATTGTGGGGTCTTAGCCGACTCCGGCAGCACAGTAACCATAGACAGTTGCACCATCCAGAAGAACGAGGTCTATGGGATCA
>JAOZNS010000095.1 GCA_029933635.1 Candidatus Zixiibacteriota bacterium
ATTCTTTTCTTAATTCCCTGTCCGTAACCAGCCAAATATCCTAACACTATTCCGAGACTGCCGGATAGAAGCGACGCACCCTCCGCTATTCTTTTTTGAAATATTAATATTACACCTACAGCAACAAAAACTGTCAGAAGACAAAACAACCAGACGGTCAATCTATGATCCCTGGTATCATTGATCTTTTTGTCATCCACCCAGTGTTCTGCGCGTTTCTCATCAAGTTCTATGCGTTTTTCCTCAAGCTGCAACTGTTTCATTGACTGCATATGTATTTCCTCACCCAGCTTATTAAGCCCTTCTATCCTAAGTTTTTCTATCTCTGGGTCTACTTTTTGGAATGAAATCTGTTGCCAAGTCCCAACTAGCCCGCCCATCTGGAGAGTCGCAGGAATTTGAGAAGGGAATAATGGGCTTGGTGCTTCAGTTTTCTTCTTTAGTTCTTCTTCAGGCACCCTTTCTTTCGAATTCTCAGATTTGCCGTTCATAAATCTCCTCCTTATTCCATGTCTTTATCTTGATGCATCGGCATTAGGAAATGCCGATGTCCTTTTTTCTTTTTTGCCGAGGCCACAGGGATTGAATCTCGGCGCCTCTGTTCGGGATGCAATCCTGAACACCTCGCAAGTTTTTTTGTGTATCTGCCATTCTGATGGTCAAAGTAGTGGGCAAGCTTGCTTGCACAGCGAAAACTTCGCTTCCACACTCCGGAGACCCTTTGCTTGGTTCAGGGTGACAGCAATGTTTTTTTCAAGCAGTCCCGTAGACCTGATTGACCTACGAGCCTAATAAACCTGCAACAGATATGTCCTCATCCAGGTCTTCCCAGTGAATTCCAATGCCACCCCCGATAAGACGCCAGTTGTTCCTTTGTTTTTCTGAAGCATCTCTAAGTTTAGGAAACCACTCCAGAGGAACGCTAATGATCCTTCCATCGATGAGATAAACTTGCAACATTTCTGAAGTCACCTTAACATCTGTTGCTATCGGAGTAAATTGTTTAACCGGCAAAATATTCATCCCATTTCTCTTTATCAGTTTTTCATTTTCAATAATCAAATTTCTAATTTTACTCAGCTCGAAGGAACGAAAGCCAGAATTGTTTGCTAACACAACAGGTTCTAACCAAAATTTTGCATACTTGTCCGCGGATTCCACGTGAATGTGAATCGGCTCGTTCATCTCATTACTGAAGAAAAAGAATCTATATCCTTTTGTTTTCAATACGGTTGGCATAATTACCTCTTTGATTACGAGCATAACTTAACTTCACTGTTGGAATCCTTTTTTGATCCATTGGCATTAGGAAATGCCGATACCATTTGTTTTTTACCGAGGCCACCGGGACTGAATCCCGTCGCCTCTGTTCGGGATACAATCCCGAACACCTCGCAAGTTTTTTGTGTATCTGTCATTCTGGGCGTAGCGAAGAATCTCAACGAAAGGAGTGGGCAAGCTTGCTTGCGCGGCGAAAGCTTAGCTTCCGCCCTCCGGAGATCCTTCGCTTCGCTCAGGGTGACAGTTTCTCTTATGTAGTCCCTTCCGGATGGTTTCTCCCTCAAGGGTCTATTCCAGTTCTTCAATCGCTTTTTCCCACCAACCGAATTCATCGGGAAATTTATTCCAGTTCTTTCTAAACCACTCCTCTATGTCCCGATCCCAAAAGCCACCTCTATCAAAACGATTTTCAAACTCCTCAAGACTTAAGTTCAACCTGATTCCCAGTATGTAGTATCTTACTCCCGGATTGTCGTTAGGATTAGTTCTTAATAACTTTCTTAGGAGGTCTAAAGCAGGTTCACTCTTCCCCTGGTCCCATAAGGAGACAGCCTTGTTCACGATGGTCCTTATGATGTGTCTGTTTTCTAACCAGCTCCATCTTAAAACGTCAGGCCAGTTACCATCCTTATCAGTTATCAGATTTATTGCCCGGGCGTATGCTTGATCTAAGATTTTCTCTGCTTTTGAAAAATTGCCTTCATTCAGCAATATCTCAAAAAGGAATAGATAAGAATCTAAAAAGTCGGGATCCTTTTGGATCAAGCGTTGCAGCTGCCTTTTGGCAGTTTTCACATTACGCTCATCATAACTTTCGCACAGACCATAATACTCATCCATCACTTCATGATCTTTGTCCAGGAACTCTCTTATTTGTTTACTCATAATTCCTCCCTCTCGTGTTAGGGTGGAGGTTGCATCCTCACCTTTTGAGCGCGGATAGAGGAATAACCCCTCTCCGATCTGTAGAGTATCCTTTTATTCAAACTCGATCAACACCTCTTTCTTATCCACAGCCTGATGTGAGTATAAATTTCTTTGTTTCTGGCAAACATAAATTCTCATAATCCCAGATATGCGAATGCAATCGCTTGTGGCAAACCATGTGCGATGGCGGGAGCCACGATGCTGCCAGCCTTCTCTCGAATAAAGCCAAAGACTAAGCCACCAAAGAATGCCGTAATCCCAAACAACCATGTCAGGCTAAATTGCCCCAGGAATGGATTGAAGCGGCTTACCACATGCATAAAACCAAAGACCAGCGAAGTGATGATTATTCCCCAGCCCCAGCTTACACCAAAGAAGCGATAGGGACGGCCAAAAGTTTTATTAAGCCGTGACTGAATATAACCGCGAAATAAAATCTCTTCCCCAAAGCCAACAAACAGAAAGTAGAAGAAAAAAGCCGAAGCCACCTTACCCATTGGCCCTGATGACAAGATAATATTAGGCACGAACAGAAGGGCACTAAAGTTGACCATACTGCCTGCCGTGGGCTTCTTTCTTAGAAGCCAGGCTAACGAAAGAAGCAGTCCCACATTAATCGCCACGCTGATCAATGTATCTTCCCAGCTCTCATGGTCCGAACCCAGAAAGTAACCGAGCGCCCCAGCCAGTGCCGCTGGGAGGAAGCAGATCAGCGCTATATCCAGATGGTACTTCAGATTCTTAAAGGATATCCCATAGTTAGCCAGCTTTCTTCGCATGAGGATCAACAATAATAAGGGGACAGCAATCATCACCATATATGCAAAGAATGGCCGGTCAAAGATATGTCTCTGCCACTGACCCAATGGGGGAATCTGGATAGCCCAGATGATCAGAAAAGTAAGGATGAAAACAGCAACAACTTCAAGAATCGCTTTTATTTTTGATAATGAATGATTCATCTTGACTTAAAGTTTTTTATCTTTGTGTTAGATTTGGGAGTGTACCCACCCTATGATTGCGGATAGGGGTACAAACCCTAACCGATCTCTCTATTATATCTTCTTATTCAAACTCGATTAACACCTCGTCTTTATCCACTGCCTGATGTTCCTTCACCTTAATTTTTTTCACCTTGCCATCGAACTTAACTTTCAGTTCATTTTCCATCTTCATGGCTTCCACGATTATCACCCCCTGACCTGCCACCACCAAATCGCCCTCCTTCACCTCTATGGCTGTTACCAAACCAGGCATGGGGCTTTTCAGCTTCTTTTCCTTTCTGGTCTCAACTTTTGCCGCGCCCAATCTTTTCAGCCTTTGGGTTCGCTCGTCCTTCACCAAACACTCGTATCTTTTCCCATTCAAGAAAATGGAGACCTTTTCTTCATTCTTGGAAAATTCCAGATCAAACGATCTGTTATTAAACAGGAAGGAGACGATTTTTTTATTTTTTATCTGCACAGAATCTGCCTGGACCGGCTTTTCATCTAAATTGATTTGCACCTTCCCATTTCGTTCCTGGATGTCCACCTCAAAGCTTTTGTCTTCTATTTGCACCACATATTTCATTGTCTAAACCTGCTTCTTGTTGTATCGGACCCATTTATCAGGCAAAAACCTGCTCAATTAATGGGTAGCTCACTTTACATCATTAACCGCCGCAATCCCATCTTCCTTCCTGCAATCTTCCAAACATTCTCTTTAGATTTGTTTTTTGACGAAAAAAGAACCGGTTTAGATTTTGTCTTCTCCCGATAATCCAGAAGGGCAGAGAATACTGCCATAGCCTGGAGAAGCTCATCTTTTTCTTTTGCCTCGGAAGGTTTTTCCCTTTCAAATTCCTCTTCGATGAAGTGAGTATGAATCTCACCTCTTTGAAAATTGGGATTTTTCATCATCCTTAAATGAAAGGGGATGGTGGTTGCCACTCCCGAGATGTGATATTCGGATAAAGCCCTTTTCATTCTTTGAATGGCCTCATCTCTGTCCTTTCCCCAGGCAAGGAGCTTGGCTATCAAAGGGTCATAATAAAGTGACACCTCCACCCCTTCGTATAATCCTGAGTCCACCCTTATTCCTGGTCCAGATGGTTCCCAGTAAGAATGCACCACTCCGGTGGAGGGGAGAAAACTATTTTCTGGATCCTCGGCATAAATTCGGCATTCGATCGCAGATCCCCTCCATTCTATCTCCTCCTGTCGGTGGTTCAATTTCATTCCACCGGCTATCCTTATCTGTTCTTTAGCAATGTCAATTCCGGTAACCATCTCAGTAACCGGATGCTCCACTTGAAGTCGGGTATTGGATTCCAGAAAGTAGAAGTTGCGGTCGGAGTCGACCAGAAATTCGATGGTTCCCGCATTCACATAACTAGAAGCTTTAGCCGCGGTTATTGCCGCCTCCCCCATCGCCTTTCTCATCTTCTCATCCACAACTGGAGAGGGAGATTCTTCAATCACCTTCTGATGACGTCTTTGGATGGAACATTCCCTTTCGCCCAGATGAATCACGTTACCAAACTTGTCCGCAAGTATCTGAATCTCCACGTGTCGGGGTTTTTGTAGATATTTCTCAATGTAAATTCGGGGATCGGCGAAGGCAGATTCTGCCTCGGAGCTGGCAGCTCTTAAGGCGCTTTTGAGCTCAGCTTTTTCTTTTACGATTCTCATCCCCTTGCCTCCACCTCCACCCACTGCCTTGATCAGGATGGGCAGTCCTATTTCCTCTGCTGTCGACAAAGCTTGATCTTCTGATTTTATCTCCACCTCAGTTCCAGGGACGATAGGAACACCAGAGTTTTTCATGGTCTTGCGGGCGGCGACCTTATCACCCAGCAGTTTGACCGCCTCAGCCGGGGGACCAATAAAGATCAAGCCTGCGGATTCAACTCGTTTAACAAACTCATAGTTTTCTGCCAAAAACCCGTATCCTGGATGAACAGCCTCAGCCTTGGAGCCTTTTGCAACTTCTATAATCTTGTCCATGTTAAGATAGCTCTGAGGGGCGGGGGCCGGTCCAACCGGATATGCTTCATCTGCCAGACGAACATGTAAAGCTTTGCGGTCGATGTCTGAAAAAATTGCCACCGTCTTGATCCCCATCTCCTTGCAAGCTCGGATGATCCTGACTGCTATCTCTCCCCGATTGGCTATGAGAACTTTCTTGAACATCTCGTCTCTTTGTAGTTGCCCAATTTATTGGGCGTTTTTTTAGCTCGATGAGCGGACGCTCCCGTCTGGGAATCGAGCAACTACAATTCATAAAATTGTTCAAATTCTATTTTTTCTTTTAATGGATTGCTTTTAATGTATTCCCTAATTTTAAATAATGCTTGCTCGTTACGGATTACATGCTCATAATAATTAGGTCGCCACAATTTTATTCCCGTTTCCTTGCTGCTGGATGCTTTGAATCGTCTTACAATCTCACCTAAGTGGATTTTGCATTCATTTAATATTAGAATTAAATGCACATGAGATGGTAAGATAGTGTAATAGTCGATCTTCACTCCCTCAATTTCATTTAGTTTCTTGATTGCACCATGAATTTCGCTATTAAGTTTTGCTAAATATGGCCGTCGATAATTTGTGCAAATGGTAACAAAATAGTAACCGTTTTGCGAATAATCGTAATGTTTCAGCCGAATATTTTTTATGGCCTTCATAATTCAGCCAAAATTGTAGTTGCCCAATTTATTGGGCATTCAGTTCGATAAATCGAGCAACTACATTTTAATAAATATCAGGTTTTTGGTTTTATCCGTAGTTGCCCAATTTATTGGGCGATTTTTTGCTCGATGAATCGGGCGACTACAAACGTCATAATGGTATGTTGCCATGTTTCTTGGGGGGTAACGACTCTCTTTTGTTCTCCAGCATGGATAATGCCCTGATCAGACGAGGTCTGGTTGTCTTGGGTTCGATCACATCATCTATATAACCTCGCTCGGCTGCAACATAGGGATTGGCAAACTTCTCTCTGAACTCTTCCACCTTTTGCTCCACCGCCTTCTCTGGATCTTTGGATTGGGCAATCTCCTTTTTGAAGATTATCTCCACCGCTCCTTTAGGTCCCATGACTGCGATCTCTGCAGTGGGCCAGGCATAGTTGACATCACCTCTCACGTGCTTGCTGGACATAACATCATAGGCACCCCCGTATGCTTTACGGGTGATCACGGTCAATTTGGGAACTGTAGCTTCACAGTAGGCGTAAAGTAGTTTGGCCCCATGTTTGATGATTCCTCTAAATTCCTGATCCGTTCCAGGGAGAAATCCGGGCACATCCACAAAGGTGACCAGAGGGATATTAAAGGCGTCACAGAATCGCACGAACCTTGCCCCTTTAATGCTCGAATCTATATCCAGCACTCCGGCCAATACTGCTGGTTGATTTCCCACGATCCCCACCGATTTTCCACCCAGTCTGGCAAAACCCACCACCAGATTGGGGGCATAATGTTCGTGCACCTCCAGAAATTCACCATGGTCGGCAATTTTTCTGATCACATCTTTGATATCATAGGGCTTGTTGGGATTTTCGGGAACCAGAAAGTTCAACTCCTCATCTGTTCGTTCAATCGGATCGGTGCACTCCCCCTGAGGGGGATCTTCCAGATTATTCTGTGGAATGTAGCTGAATAATTTTTTTACCAGAGAAAGGGTTTCCAGCTCATTTTCCCCCACGAAATGAGCTACTCCAGATTTGGTGCTGTGTACATCCGGACCCCCTAACTCCTCATAGGTTACATTCTCGTGGGTAACGGTTTTAACAACATTGGGACCGGTGACAAACATGTAGGAGGTGTGCTTGACCATGAAGATGAAGTCGGTAATGGCGGGCGAATAAACCGCCCCCCCAGCACAGGGACCCAAGACCACCGAGATTTGGGGAATTACTCCAGAAACCAAGGTGTTTCGCAGGAAAATATCTGCATATCCTCCCAGGCTTTCTACCCCCTCCTGAATGCGAGCGCCACCGGAATCGTTCAACCCTATTAGGGGTGCTCCTACCTTCAAAGCTATATCCATTATCTTGCAAATCTTCTCCGCATGGGTCTCAGAGAGTGATCCTCCAAACACGGTGAAATCCTGGGAAAAGACGAAGACCGGTCTTCCATCGATGGTTCCACACCCGGTGACCACTCCATCACCCAAATATTTTTCCTTATCTAAACCATAATCTCGACAGCGATGCTGAACGAACATATCAAATTCCTCAAAGCTTCCCTCATCTAAAAGGAGATCCAACCTCTCTCTGGCGGTTAGCTTTCCTTTCTTATGCTGTGCCTCTATTCGCTTTTGTCCACCCCCTAACTTTGCCTGTTCCCTGAGTTTCTTCAAACGCTTGACCTTTTCTTCCAAAGACATGATCCACCTGCCTGTAAAAAAAGATTTATTCTGTGCTCCGGGAAAAATATCAAGATTCGATCAAAGGTAATAAAATCCCCAAGCCTGCGTGGGCCTAGACAGCAATATCTTGTAATGCTGATCTATCAAAAAGGAAAATAGCCGGCATTCTGCAGGCCACACAAAGTGGCCCAGACTAAAGTCTGTGGCTACCTTTTCTCCCACTTATGAACATAATCTGGTTTTAAGAATAGATATCCGTTACCGTAATTTCTTCCCCTTTCTTCTCCAACTTAGCCAGTTTCACTTTTAAGTCATGATCAAAAGCCAGAATCCAACCATCCTCCAAACACATCTTCAAAAACTTCTTTTTCTGGGCCATGGTTTCCCGAGGAAAAAGATCCACCGAAGCCACATAGGGAATTCTTAGATGATGAGTGGAGGGTATAATATCGCCAGCCCAAAGGAGTCTATGGTTTTTATCTTCGATCAAAACGACTTGATGTCCGGGCGTGTGACCCCCGGTTTTTACAAGCTTTATTCCTGTCGCCACCTCATCCTCCCCTTCTACCAATTCCAGAAGCTTCTCCTGCTCCAATATTTTCAAATTTGAGGTGAAATAGGTGGCGGAGGTTCTCTCATCTGGATGCATCGCCTCCTCCCACTCCCTGAGCTGGACCACATATCGGGCATTGGGGAATCGGGGAACTTTTTTCCCATCTTGGTTCAGCCTTATCACGGCCCCAGCGTGGTCAGCATGTAGATGGGTCAAAATGACCAGATGGATCTGCTCCACAGAGAGGCGAAGTTCTGCCAGCTTTTTCTCCAGAAGGGATGAGCGTTTGATCCCATACATCTTTTTTTGCCTCTCACTCAAAGCATCTCCCATCCCCACGTCGATTAAAATGTTTTCTCCATCCGTTTTTACCAAAAGGAGATTGATATCCAGCTTGATCATGTTGTTTTCATCGGGAGGACAGAGTTTCTGCCAGATGATTTTAGGGACCACGCCAAACATGGCACCGCCATCTATCTTGAAACTGTTTTCCACGATGGAAAAGATCTCGAACTTTCCGAATTTCATGACTTTTTTCTTTTTACCCCCTCACCCTACCCCCCCAAAGGGGAGAGGGAATTTCCGCACGAGTCATTCTGAGCGTAGCGAAGAATTTGAAAGACCTTTCAGCATCGCCTCTATTTTAGGTTTGGTTTCTGGTAAATTCTTAGTGACGATCTCCCAAATGATGTTCAAGTCTACTCCAAAGTATTCATGGATGGTAATATTCCTCAGTCCGATCATCCTTTTCCAAGAAATCTCCGGATGTTTCTCTCTGACCTCATCCGGGATGTTCTTTACCGCTTCACCAATAATCTCAAGATTTCTTATAACTGCATCTACCACCATCTCATTTTTCTCAAACTGGTCGTAAGTTAAGCCTTTGGTATAGCGCTCAATCTTATTCATAGATTCCAATATGTCTTCCACAAACAACTTGTAGGAATTCATTTTCATGCGTATACAACCTCTTTCAAGATTTTGTCCTTAAGTTGAGGTTTCAAGGCTCTAACTGTAACTAAATCCACTTTTCTGCCCAAAATCTCTTCCAGAAACTCCATGAGATCAATAAATTCCCATCCAATAGGTTCAGAGAACTCCACCAGAATATCTACATCACTCTTTTCGGATTCTTCTCCTCGCACGTAAGAGCCAAAAATTCCGATCTCTTTGACCTTGAACTTTTCCATAAGGATAGGTTTAAATCTTTTCAATGTTTCTTTTATGCTTTCCTTTGTTTCCATTTTTCTTTTTTACTAAGATTTTTTTACTTTGTGTCATTCTGAGCGTAGAGAAGAATCTAAAGGAGGCATCGCTTGATTCATGATGACAGTTTTAATTAACAGCCTCTGAAGGTCGTGCTTGGGTCTTTTGCCAGTATCTGCATTTGATCGCTTTTAATACATGAAGCCCATACATCATCTTGTCGTTAGGAAACTCCTTTTTTACCTCTCTTTTGATATCCTTCAAGATACTGTTGGGTATCTTTGTCTGTCTGACAAGTTTCTGGTGCTGTGTGAATAAATACTTGATAAATAAAACTATTTTATGATATACCATCTTCTGATGGTCATCAACTCT
>JAOZNS010000308.1 GCA_029933635.1 Candidatus Zixiibacteriota bacterium
AGATCTGGATGGAACCTCTCATTTCTGGCTTTCTCTGATTCCCACCACTCAGCCATTGATGGGAGATGTAGACCGGGCGCTTATAGCTACCATGACCTTCAGAATACAGGACACCATGCACGTTTGTATCGACAGCACCTTCTGGCCTCCTTCGTCCCGATTAGCTTTCAGTCGTCCGGGCGGGCAAACCTATACCCCCAGACATAATTTACCCAATTGTTTTTGGATCGGTCCCGAACGGTTGCAGGTGCTCTCCCCCAATGGGGGAGAAAGCTGGGGGGTGGGTAACACTTACAATATAACCTGGCTTTCTGAGAACTTCGCCGGTCCAGATGTAAGAATTCAATATTCGACCAACTCCGGCAACAGTTGGCAGATAGTTGTGGCCAGCACTCCGGACACAGGCTCTTACCCCTGGGTCATTCCAGATACCCCGTCTGATAGTTGCCTGATCAGGATATTCGATCCAATCGATGGACAGCCTATTGATTTAAGCGACTCTGTTTTCTCCATAGTTGCGCCCGATTTTACCATTGAAGCCACTCCGGAGGCAGATACCATCCAAGCAGGCGATTCCACAGATTATACAGTGATCCTCACATCTCTGGGAGGATTTAGCTCTCCCTGCTCTTTAAGTGTAGCCGATCTGCCGGATTATTCCACATTCAGTTTCGATCTTAACCCGGTGATTCCAACCGATACCTCCATAATGACTGTCAGCACAACTGACTCAACTCCGCCCGGAACATACAGCTTGGTGATAACTGCCAAAGATTTTACTAAGGCTAAAACTGAACACAGCGACACGGTGGTCTTGGAGGTGGTGCCCCCTCCTGATTTCACCATTGAGGTAAAGCCAGATGAGGATACGGTGGTGGCTGGGGAGTCGATAGATTATAATGTGATGCTTACTTCCCTGTATGGATTTGACTCTCCCTGTAATTTAAGCGTAAGTGATTTGCCGGATTTTGCTATAGCTGTGTTCGATACCAACCCGATTATTCCACCCGATACCTCCGTAATGACGATCAGCACCACTGACTCAACTCCGCCCGGAACATACAACCTGGTGATAACCGCCAAAGACTCTGGTAAAGCCAAGATTGAACACAGCGACACGGTGGTCTTGGTAGTAAGCCCTCCACCTGATTTCATCATCAGGCTCGAGCCAGATACTCTGGAAGTTGAGGCCGGTGATGGTGTTGGCTGTGATGTGATCCTCGAATCACTTTATGGTTTTGCTGAACAATGCGCTTTGACCATAAGTGAGCTTCCTAACGGGGCTTCAGCCAGTTTCGATCCTGATACGGTGGTTCCAACAGACACCTCGAATTTACAGATAAGCACATCTGATACCACTCATCCGGGCACCTATTCAATGTTAGTTATCGCAACTGAAGTAGAGAAGGGTATAACAGATACGGCTGAGCTGATTTTGTTTGTATATATACAGGTCGATCCGGATACACAGGAAGTTATAGCAGGTGACTCTGTTGATTTTCACCTCTATTTTGCTTCACTTCCTGAAGGGGTCTCATGCACTCTATCTGTAACCGGTCTTCCTGCAAATGCATCTGCCAGCTTCGATCCCGATACGGTGACGTCTCAGGATACCTCAGTCATGAGGGTTAACACGGCGGTTAACACTCCATCGGGGACTTATGACTTGACCATAACCGCTACCGAACTTGGATCCAAACCACAAAGTGAATACATCGCCCACGTGGTTTTGATAGTAACTCCTCTCTGTGGTGACTTCGAGGTGTATGCTTCACCGGACACTCAATGGGTCACTCAAGGACAATCCACAGACTTTTATGTATGGACGAATTTAGATATTACGACTGATACTCCTTGCTCGTTGTCGATCATCAGTGGTCTGCCCCCGAACGCAACTGCCAACTTCGATCCTCCGACCATTGTTGCCGACACCTCCACCCTTACCATATCCACAACCGGGGCAACTCCAGTGGATACCTACTTGATTGAGATCGAAGGACGTTTTCACCAGTGCAGAGATACAGTTGAAGTTGTGCTGGTAGTTGAGGAACCCTCGGGTGTGGAGGATCAAAACGATCAACCGAACACTCCAGATAAGTTTGCGCTGTTTCAGAATCAACCTAATCCCTTTAATCCGGAGACTCAGATCAGCTACCATCTCCCGCAGGCTTGTCAGGTAAAGCTAACCATCTATAACGTCCTTGGTCAGAAAGTTAAAACCCTCTTCGAGGGCTACCAGGAGGCTGGATCGCATACCATCCTTTGGGATGGGAGAGGTGAGGATGGATCTCAGTTAAGCAGCGGGATTTACTTCTATCGGTTGCAGGCGGGTGACTTCTATGAGACCAAGAAGATGACGCTGGTGAAGTGACCTTTAGCTTTACCAGATTGCAGAAAAACAAAAGCCCTCTGGCTGGATCACAGACCAGAGGGCTTTTTCTATAGATAAGAAAAAGTGGTCTCGGTCAATTACAATTAAATAAAC
>JAOZNS010000309.1 GCA_029933635.1 Candidatus Zixiibacteriota bacterium
ATGAATCCCTATTTTCATATAGTAAATTCCCAATTGCAGGAAAATAAGAATATATCGTGCCATTGGAAATAATCGAAGCAGTTGATCATACAATAGGTTTGCCCTCTGCTGACCAGTCAGTCGATGTTTGGGCATATCAATATAACAAACTTAATCTATAATCCCGAATTGTCAAGCTTTTAGGAGAACGGGGGATCAGAAGGTCTTGAGTCAATGTTTCTTTTGTTTATGTTGCCTCAGGAGCTTACTCCTGACGCACTCCTGTGTTAGTGCTAAGGTTCCCGACACAACTGTGAGTTCAGCATATAGCGAAAACCTTCGGGTTTTCACTATATGGTGCTGGAATATATGTTACAGGTTATTGTCTTTATATGGTGGAATTTAGACGGAAGGGTTAAAATAACATTTCATCCATCCACAGCTGATTTGTCTTTCCCCCACTCATAAAATATGCATCTTCCCAGCTCTGGTGCATATTCATAGCATCTCTTATAACTGCCGAAGGGGACCTTGCCATCTAAGGCAAAACAGTCTAAGTCCATATCCTTGCAAGGAATCTCCTTGAAGTCCGTCAAGGTTCTTTCTTCTTTGGGGATCTCAGATACAAGCTTATCTATCCACTTGGTCTTCATTCATTGAACCCTTTACACCATATTCGTGCAACTTGTTTCGCAGGGTGCGGGTTGAAATTCCTAAAATTTCTGCCGTTTTGGTTCGATTGCCTCCCTTAGCCTTAAGCGTTTTTAGGATCAACTGTCGTTCCGCCTCCTCAAGGCTTAAGCCCACCTCCATCTCCTCTGAAGGTAGCTTTATCTTGCCAAAACCCAGCTCCTTGGGAAAATCACGAGGATAGAGGATATTGCCCTTGGCGGTGACCACAGCCCTTTCAATATAGTTTTCCAGCTCCCTCACATTTCCTGGCCAGCTATATTCCATAAACATCTGATATACCTTTTGTGATATTCCTTCTATCTGACGATTGTTCTCCAGACAGTATTTCTTCAGGAAATGTTGAGCCAAGGCAGGAATGTCCTCCTTTCTTTCTCTTAAGGGAGGTATATGAATGGGAACCACATTCAGGCGATAAAAGAGATCCTCTCTGAATTTCCCTTGCTCTATCAGCCTTTCCAGGTTTCGGTTGGAGGTGGCGATTATTCGGACATCCACCTGAATGGGGATTCCTGAGCCCACCCGTTCAAACTCCCTCTCCTGTAGAACCCTCAAAAGCTTTCCCTGCAGATGAAGGGAAATCTCGCTTATCTCATCCAAAAGCAAAGTGCCCCTGTCCGCCAGCTCAAACCTTCCTCGAGATTGTCTTATGGCTCCGGTAAAGGAACCCTTTTCATGCCCGAAAAGCTCACTTTCAACCAAGCCCTCTGGAAGGGCGGCACAATTGATCCGAATGAACGGTCCCTCTCGGCGAGAGCTGTTGTAATGAATAGCCTTTGCGATCAGCTCCTTTCCGGTTCCCGACTCGCCGGTGATCAAAACCGTGGCTTTGGTATCCGCCACCGTCTCCACCAGCTCAAAGATTTTTTGCATCTGGGGGCTTTTGCCCACAATATTTTCAAAACGATATTTTCCTATAACCTCCGATCGAAGAAGCTTGTTTTCCATCAAAAGCTGTTTATGCTCCAGTGCTCTTTTTATAACCAGCTCGATCTCATCTATGGAAAAAGGCTTCATCACGTAATCGAAAGCACCTAATTTCATAGCCTCCACCGCATTCTGCACGGTAGCGTAAGCGGTCATCATCACCACCTTGGCATCAGGGAGGAAATCCTTTACCGCCTTAAGCAACTCCATCCCATCCATATTGGGCATACGCACATCCGAAAGGATCACATCGTAATCCTCCCGTTTCATCTTCTCCAATGCCTCTTCTCCGGTGGAAACCAAATCCATGTGATAACCAGAACGATTTAAGGTTTCCGCCAAGAAATCCCTTAGAAGCGAATCATCGTCTACCACCAAAATCTTTTTGCCCATCATTTGTTTTTCCCCACTCCCTTGGTCTGATCAACTAAATTCGTAGTTTTTAACCAGCCATTTGGTTAAAAAACAAGGTAAAACCAAAATTTGATTGTAATCCCTTCGACTTCCTTGCTGGTAATATCACGGATATTCTAAAGACTCAGTCCCTTGCATCTCCATTTTTAAGGAAAGAGAGAATCAAAGAAGATCCTTTTTTGATAACTTCATTGGCAACTTTACAATCACGGTCGTTCCCTTTCCCGGCTCACTTTCCACCGTTATATTCCCCCGGTGTGCTTCCACGATTCTTCTTACCGTGGACAAGCCCAAACCGGTTCCCTCATCCTTGGTGGTAAAAAACGGAGTGAAAAGTCTTTCCAGAGTCTTTTTGTCCATCCCTACGCCGGTATCTGAAATCCTTAAGGCAAGCTCTGGCTCTTTTTGCCTTAAACTTAATTCCTTGCCTTGAGGTTTTAGCTCAACAGTTATCTCTCCA
>JAOZNS010000096.1 GCA_029933635.1 Candidatus Zixiibacteriota bacterium
AGGAGGAATGATGGAAAGAGTCGGGCAGATAAACCTTATTTTGTGGATCTTGCTTTTCTCCGTCTGTCCTGTCCCCCTCAATGCCACCACCTACTATGTTGCTCTCTGGGGCAATGATAACTGGCCCGGGACATCACCGGACTCGGCCTGGCGCCATATCGCCTACGGAACGCAGAAGATCCTTGCCGGTGATAGCTTGATAATCATGTCGGGCAACTATGGAGATGAGAATGCGGTGATCGCCCACAGCGGAACTCCATCGGACCCAATCGTCATCCGGGGAGATGTCTACAATCAGGTGATCATGGAGGGTGACGGTGACGGAAATGGAATTTGGATTGAGGGTAATAGCCATATAATCATCGAAAACATCAAATTTACCAATTACTCCTCAGGGATATTCATCTATCATGAGGGTTCTTACATCACCGTCAGAAGATGTATTTTTATTGAAAATAATGCCGGAGGATTCTTGACCTGGGGGACATCATCCGACATCTCTAAATGCCACCACCTTATCGCCACTGAAAATTGGTTTTCCGACTACACCGACAAACAGGATTATGGGATCTACTTCTGCTATGCGACCAATGTCCTTGCCAATAACAACTACTTCTTCGGGTGGCACCATCAGGCGCTTTCATTCAAAAGGAGAGTCCACTACGGAATCGCAAGGCATAATATCTTTGAGGGTTTTCGTTATACCGCCCTATACCTGGGTCAGAACTTAGATGCCCCGAGTGATACCAACCGGTGTCGTTATCTCATCGCCGAGAATAATGTCTTCCGCCCCGCACTGGGATACAGGGCAAAAAGGCCAATCTGGGTCTCCAATGTTGAGTATGCGGTGGTAAGAAATAACTTCATGGAGGGCAAGGACAGCGTTGATGGCGGATGGGGTGAAGGGATCGCCCTGGGTGATTATGAAGCGGGTTACGAACCGGCAAATCCCACCCATATCACCATATACAACAATGTGATGCGCCGTATCGGTGGCACCACCACCAATCCCGGAATCAGGGTTTATCACGACTGCCACGATGTCCGGGTCTTCAATAATACCTTTGCCCACTGTGCCTATGGGTTGGGGTTTGAGAAGGAGGACACCGTTCTCTTTCAGCACAACATATTTTACAATTACCGTCACGGTATGGTTCGTGAGGGCACTGGTCGATATGCCATGTTCCGGTATAATGACATCTACCCCTACTGGTCTGGGGCAGGACCCACCAATATCTATGAGGATCCTCTTTTTGTTGGACCCTTTGACAGTCTGGTCCTGCAGGGTGAGAATCCCCACTTTGTCCCGGATTTCAGTCGTGCCGAGGTCTGTCGGCTCCAGGCAAATTCACCTTGCATAGGTGCCGGAGAACCGCTCACAAAGACCATGGGTTCTGGTAGTGGTAACGAGATACCGGTTGAAGATGCCGGTTATTTCACCGATGGTTTTGATATTGGTGATGGCGATCTGATCCGGGTCGGTGCTTATGATTCGTTGAGGATAGTGGATATCGATTATGAGAATAATAGAATCACTGTTGCCCGGAACATCTCCTGGAATAACGGTGATGGGGTGAGCCTCACCTATTATGGTTCTGCACCGGATATGGGCGCTTACGAGTATTATTCAGTAGCTGTTGGGGAAGATAAGCAGCATTACCGCTCATTCTTCACCCTTCATCCCAACCCGGCGCGCTCCCAGGTCTCCATTAGCTATTTTCTTCCGAGACCGGGACGGGTTTCGCTCACCCTTTACAATCCCCTGGGACAGATCGTCAAAAGCATGGAAGAGGCTAGCACCAAAGCCGGCCTTCACTCATTGGAACTCAATACTGCAACACTGGCATCGGGATTGTATTTTTTAAGATTAGATGTTGAGGGTATGGATTTGGCAGTAAAAAAACTGGTTCTACTCAAATAGAAAGGAGGTGAGTGATGTGGCTCTTAGGGGTTGTTCTCTTCCTGACCGGATACAGTGGTCCTGGGAGCTGTGGTTTCGCATCGCTCAAGATCCGGGCCGACGCCAGAATGGCGGCAATGGGTTGCGCGGGCACTGGAGGATTCACTGGTGGCGCCTCGATTTTAGAAAATCCAGCGGGGATTGTGAGGTCACCACACCAATTAACATCTACTTACCTCAATTACATCGTTGGTATTCACGCCGGTTTTCTGGGATATGTCTACCCAATAGGGGCGGCTCAGGGTCTTGGACTTGGTGTTTCTTATCTAAATTACGGAAATATCCCGGAGACGACACCTGATAACCCCACCGGAGCAGGATATGGGACCTATTCTGCCGCTGATCTTCTGGTCGCCCTCGGATATGGCCTTAGAGTGATAGAGGATTTAGACCTTGGTGCTGCGCTTAAAACTATCTATGAGAAGATTCACGACTACAGAAGGATGGGCCTGGCAGTTGATTTCGGAATGAGATATCTGGGACCGATAAGTGGGTTGTCGATGGGATTGGCGATGCGTAACCTCGGCTTTCAGAATAAACCGTTTATTGAAGAGCGGGCCCGACTACCACTCCTCTGGGAATTCGGAGTGAATCAGCAACTTTTGAACCACACTCTCAGCATCAGTGGGGATCTGGGCTATGCGCTCGATACCAAATTCTATTACGAACTCGGTGTCGAATATTTCCTCACAGAAATTTTTTCCATCCGGATGGGCTATCGATCTCAAGGTCGAGACTTGAGGACCGGTTCCGGTATGGATATACTTGCCGGAATATCGGCGGGAATTGGTGTTGTCTGGAAGAGGCTTTCCATTGATTATGCCTTCGTCCCCTATAATCAACTTGGGAATACCGATCGTATCTCGCTCACGATTTCCCTCGGGCGGGAAACATTCCCTTCACAGGGTTCGATTGAACCTCTGAAGGAGGCGGAAGCTTATCGGAAACGGGGCGATTGGGCGAGCGCTGCGGTAGCGTATGAGAAGGTGATATCATCGAGGAAAGGCGATGCTCGAATCTACCAGTGGCTTGGTTACTGCTACTATAAATTGGGGAGAAGAGAGGACGCGATCATGGTCTATAAGAGAGCACTCGAGCTGGATCCAGATAATGAACGGATCAAGAAGAGTCTCAGACTTCTTAAGGGAGAGCAGTGATTTGAGGGTCAAATGAAACCAAATCTCACCGGCTTGGGGCTTTATCTCTTCGCGGTTGGGATAATCTATGCCCAACCGGTAATCGTTGACTGGAGTTCAAACGGCTCTGGTGCATCGGACTCGAAGGATATCATGTATCTTGTGAATCCTGGGGAGGTGGTTACTTTCTCGGTAACAACCAATGAAGCCTGCGACTTCTCCTGGGAGGTAAACAAAAAAGTTTTATCTACTTCCTCCGGTACCTCCTCTTTCTTTACATTTGAGGTTCCTCACCATGACCCCGATCCATCAAAATGTATCTGGGAAATCCATGTAAAGGCATATAATCAGAATGGTGAAGTTCACCACGAATGGGTTATCTCTATCCTGGATGAGTCGGAGGCGCCGGATATCTTCGAGAGCTTTTCTGACCGGAAATATAAAGAGAGGACCGAGACCGATCCCTGGGGAAGACCTTTACTGGAATGGGAAGGAGGGAGCGATAAAGATCCAGAAGACTGCTATCTTGTCGGAGATCCATGGACATCCCTGAGAACCCCATGGGATATAACCCAGGGGACATGGATATTCTGGTATAAATATTCCTTTAAAGAGACCCATCAGACCGGAAGTCATGTGACATTCTATCCCATTGCTAAAAATGCCTGGGGAGGATATACCGGCACCGACTATTTCACAGTTACATGGAACAAAAATTCTGATGCCCATCATCACTACGGAATTGGCACCGATATGTATGGTGAAAGTGTGAGCTTCAGCATGGAATATGATGGTGCGGGATGGTATGAAAACGGGGAATGGCAAAAACTTATACTTATAATCAAAGGGAATTACTACTATGTCTATAAAGAGGTCATCCACGAAACTCTGCTTCCAGAGGGAAAGATAATGTTTGAAAATTATGTGTATGAACCCCTTATCTCTGAGGTGATACCGGACTGGATAGCGATATACATGAGAGATATGGGAGAGCCGAATAAACCCCACATTGATAACATCATGGTTTTTAAAGGGAAATACCTATTCCCGGAAAGGAGAATTTATGTTGGAGAGTATGCCTATGACCATGTAAACGCCGGCGATGGTAAGTATGGATTTGCCTATAAAGACGGTATAATCGTTGAAGGAAGAGGGGTAACCTTAAAGGATATCGCCGATGCCATAAACAATCCCGCGATATTCTCCTACAACGAGGCTGAAAGGACCGCGATCTGTTATAAGGACCTGGTCGTCGATGAAGGGGCTGAACTGATTGTAAAGGATGAGACCCTTAAATTCCACTGTAATTATCCCGGAGAAGTTGCGTTCGTTCTTGACTATGGTTCTCGCCTATATGTAGAAAACAGCACCATCACCTCAAATACAGAATATTACTGGGTCTGGAACAATGCCGGCTCTACCACCCACTGGGGGAACGAATCCTGCACATACTGGTGGCATTTTGACTTTCAGACCTATGGTCCTCCCGGATGGAGCGGGCATTGTCCCTTAGATGTTGCATATCACGGTAGCTTTATTATAAAAAACTCAAAGATTGATAACTTCGGTCACCTGTTCTTAGACTCCCCCTATGAAATCCATACAGAGAATACCGAGTTTACAAATATCCACGAACTTGACATTGGAACATATCCCTCCATCGGTTCTGGATATGAAAAAGCCAGGGATTTTTGCAAAGGGGATAAATCGATCTGGATCTACACCGACGATGTGAACATAAACCGGTTTGAGATGAAAGATGTCAAGATTTCTGATAACGAAAAGCCGGTTAATATTTTGTTTTCAATAAATGCTCATCGGGATAGATTAAATGTCTATAATCTTGATGCGAAGGATGATAATATTCTTATCAAAGAGTCTATGGCTCAGAATGGGAGTCAGTCCCATTCCTGTTATGCTAACGGTGCCCCTTATGGAAGTAATAGCTATATAACAAGTGGGATAGGTCTTGTGAACTGCAGGTTCAAAAATCTCATCATCAACCCCGGAAAGTTTACCGATTGTGAGGGCAATCCCGTTGAGAAGTATGCCCTTGTTAAATACTATCTCGATGTCCTGGTTATAGACTCGCTTGGAAAACCGGTTCCCGGGGCAGAGGTCTTTGTCATAAACGAGGTTGATGCGGGATATCCGGCAGAAAATATGTCCGAAGAGAAACCTTACTGCACTGGAGAATACAACTGTTTCTATCACCACTATCGAGTGGTTCAGGGCAAGCCGGTATATTCGGTCCAGACCGGTCCTGATGGACATACCCCCCTTCCCTCTGACCCTCAGAATACACTGATAATTACCGATTACAAAAAGACCGAGAATGACAGCCTGGATGGGATAAGGATCAGCTGGAAACTCCACCATTCTTACTGGGGGATCTTGGAATGGGAGATGTATAACCGGGTCCATGGAAGGGTCATTCATGAGACTTATAAGATTCCATATTCCGAGTTTGCAGAGGGGGATACCCATCATGTGAAACTCATTTATGAATCGAAAGACAGCACTTTTCAGCTCATCATAAAAAATCAGAAGGATTCTCTGATCTGGGATTCCGGAAAGAAAAAGGTCGGCACAGATATTTATCCCTTAGGGTTTAACCAGATCGGTTTTGAGGTTAGGAAGCACCCCTATGCGACAAAGGAGATATCCTGGAAACCGGAGGGGTTTATAAAGCTCTATTCCAGGGTATATCGGGGTGAAATAGAGGCATGGGTAGACAATATGCGAATAGATGTCGAGGGGATCGGTCTTATCGAGGATAATAACTATTCAAATGATCCCGGCTTGATTCCCATTATTGATGATGGATGGGAATATTACCGATTATCAAATTCTACCCAGGGAAGAAGTTTTACCATGGAGTTCGATATTGCATTCCCCACCCTTGATGCGGATGGACCGTGGGTATCGGTCTGGTTCGGTAGTAGCTTCTCCCAGGAGGTCATTCCCGGAAACATCAACTATACCTATACCATAATTGCATCAAAAGGTGGTTTGACCGGAATGGTAGAAGGTGTCGACCCCGATGATGCCTGGTATCGGGAAAATCCGATGGATCCGACCTATACGGTAATTATTGTCCTGGGGAAGCAGAAACAGCCCCCAGAGATACTCGTCTATCCCAACCCTTATAGGGCTGATATGGGGTGGGAGGAAAAGATTGTATTTGCAAACCTTCCAGAGGAGGCAACGATATGGATTTATACGATTGCAGGGGAGCTGGTTGAGAAGATCGAGCATAAGGCGGAGACCGCTGGTGGGATCGTGGAGTGGGATATAAGTGATATCGCCAGTGGAATCTATATCTATCTCATAAAATCGAAGGATTTTAAAAAGAAAGGTAAAATAGGGGTGATAAAATGAAAAGGCTTTTACCATTTATAATTTTAATCTTTTCAAGCCCTTTGAATGCCCAGATAACGAAAGGTTGGGAGTATGAAGAGGCAATCTGTGAAGGGGACTGGCATATACCCTGGTATTATCTGTATCCATATCTTGCTTACAATCTAAGAGGGGATGGTAAATGGGTGATAATATCTGGAAGGGAGGCTTATGGTGGATATTTCGGTTTTTATCTCGATACATTGGAGAGGAGATGGGTCTATGATGAGTCCCTGACAGAGGGACTTAGTGCACATGGCTGGGAGGAGGCGCCGGCTTTGTGTTATAATCTCCGCCAAGACAATAGATGGGTTCTTATCGGTCACCAGAGTTCAACTTTCTATGGCTATTACTGGGATGGTGATGAGTGGATTGAAGACCCCTCGATAGTTAATGGACTCCCCCAGGTTTCCGGTGAAGTGATGCACTGCTTTGTAGACTCCCTTTTACCCGATGGCAGATGGACACTTATCACCGGAACCGATGAGGGAATTCTGAGGGCGTTCTACTGGGATGACGATGAATGGATTGAGGACCCGTCAAGGGTAAACGGCATACCCGATATCGGCTCCCATGTCTCGGTAACTGCAGGGTTTAATTTACGGGGAGATAACCGCTGGGTGCTGATTGTTACAAACTATTCTATCGCTCAGCCGAGGGGTTTTTACTGGGATGGTAATATATGGATTGAGGACTCCTCAATAGTTAAAGGACTTCCCGAGGATAATCTATTGAGACCAACCATGGGGTATAATGTATGGGGTGATGGTAAGTGGATTTTATATATGGGATGCAACCGTCAGGGGGCCATTCTCGGTTACTTTTATGACAGCGTTGATGTTTCCAACCTTCCCCAGCAGGAAGATATTGAAGTTTCTGATGTTGGTGCGACGACCGCTCTCATAAAATTCACCTATCCCAGGACCTGGACCCATTCTATTAAGTATTCCCTCTCACCTGACCTGAGTGATCCCCTATGGTCATACCGGGTTGAAGATGAAGACAGCGTGGAGATAAAATTGAAGAATCTTCTTCCCGATACCACCTACTATTTCCGGGTCTATACCTTTGTCCCCTGGGATACGAGCTACTATGTTACAAGCCAGACAAGATCATTCAGGACCTCAAAAGCCCAATCCCATATTTACCTTACCCCCGATGATACCCTCTCCATCCAGGATGCACTCGAGCTCTTACCACCCGAAGGGGGGACGATAGAACTCTCATCCGGAACATTTTCCATATCCGAGCCGATTCGGATCTGGATGAACAATGTCACCATATTCGGTCAGGGTATGGATAGCACGGTGCTCATGCCCGGGGCTCAGTTTGATGGTCATCTCATCTTCATAACCCAAGCTGAAGACCCATATTATCGAGCAAATTGGATATATACCCACAAGGACCTTACCTTCTGGTTCAACTATCCCCAGATTCCCCTAGACACCACGATTCTGGTCCATGATGTATCCTTAAGGGATTTCAAAATAGATGGCAATGGGTCAAATGGAGGTATCTATGGGGTGGAGGTTTGGGATGTGGTTTGCAAGAGGATAAAGACGGAAAACACTACCGGGGCGATAAGTTATAACCCCGGCATAAATTGCCTCATCGATAGTTGCATATCGTTAAATGACCGGGTTGCCTACTGGCTTACCTTGTTATCGCGTTCCTGCTATATTAAAAACTGCACGGTGAAAAATGCTCATGGCTGGATTCCCGCAGTTCACACCAATGGAAGCAAGGACTCAGAATATGAAGAACTACCCGATTACCCCCCACCCGAAATAAGTAATAATATTATAACCGATTGCGTTGATGCCATCCATGTATATTCAACCAATGACATCTTGGTTCACGATAATATAATTGATGGCTTTTTGAGATGCGGAATCAAAGTCTCAATATCCGGAAATTGTGAAATATACAATAATGTCGTGAAAAACGGGAGGTCAGATATTGATGATTCTCATGGGATTAGATATCACGAGGCAAATGGGTGTATTTTTCGCAATAATATAGTCTATAACAATAAAGGATATGGTTTCCATATGGCCGATAGATTTGAGGAAGCGCGGACCGGCGAAATCATAAACAATGTCTTTTATAAGAACAGTAAGGGCGGGTTATACAATCCAAAGGAGTTCGAGCAGGATATTATAGTGAAGAATGATATAATAGCAGAGAATGGTGGTTGGGGGATTGAAGGAGGGTTCAGCGTCATCTCATATAATGATATATGGGGAAATGACTCCGGTAGTTTCTACAATGCAACGTCTGACATCGGCAACATATTCGTCGAACCCCTATTTGCAGATCCGGAAAATGGTGACTTTCATCTTAAATCGGAAGGTGGGAGGTGGGATGGAGAAAAATGGGTTTACGATTCTCTGACCTCTCCCTGCATAGATGCAGGAGACCCCCAAGATGATTACTCTAATGAACCGGAGCCCAACGGTGAGAGGATAAACATGGGTGCTTATGGGAATACTCCTGAGGCATCAAAATCACCGGGCCCTGCAGAGGAGGAGGTACTTGTATACCCCAACCCCTACCGTGCGGACCAGGGATGGGAGGAGGAGATCGTATTTGAAAACCTTCCCGAGAATGCGGCAATATGGATCTATACTGCTGCTGGAGAGCTGGTGGAAGATGTTGAGGTTAAAGGGACAAGATGGGAGTGGAATTTGGGTGGTATCAGAAGCGGCATCTACATCTATTTGATCAAGGCCCCAGGGTTTAAGAGAATCGGTAAGGTTGGGATCGTTAAATAGGGGGAGTATGAGACCGATAGGTTTGCTTCTGTTAGGCCTGACGATAAGACTATGGGCCACCACCTACTATGTTGCCCTCTGGGGCAATGATAACTGGCCCGGGACATCACCGGACTCGGCCTGGCGCCATATCGCCTATGCCACTCAACGGGTGAAGGCGGGTGACAGTGTATTGGTTTTTGAGGGCGTTTATGAAGATGAACACGCCGTACTCGCAAATACTGGTAATCCGGGCTCTCCCATCGTCCTTACCGCTTATAGCGATTCATTTGTGATGGATGGGATAGACAGCACCGGAATCGCAAT
>JAOZNS010000310.1 GCA_029933635.1 Candidatus Zixiibacteriota bacterium
TTGGATTGGCATTTGATGATGTCCTTCTTTTACCAGCCAAGTCCCACGTGCTCCCTAAGGATGTGGAAGTAAAAACTGTCTTGGCTGGTGAAATAGAGATTAACCTCCCTATAGTCAGTGCAGCTATGGACACGGTGACTGAATCGGCCATGGCCATAGTCATGGCTCAAGAAGGGGGGATAGGGATTATCCACCGCAATATGTCCATTGAGAGACAGGCCTCAGAGGTTGCCACAGTAAAAAGATCAGAAAGCTGGATCATCTCTGAGCCGATTACCCTTCCCGCTGAGGAAAGGATCGGGCGCGCCATAGAGGTAATGAGGAGTGCTGGTATCTCTGGAGTTCCAATCACCAAGGGGAGGAAACTGGTGGGGATATTAACCAACAGGGATTTAAGGTTTGAGGAAGATAAGGAGAAGCCTATTTCTGAGGTTATGACCAAGGAGAACCTGATCACCGCCCCGTTGGGAATTGGTTTGGAGGAGGCAAAGAGGTTGCTCCATAAATATAGAATCGAAAAGCTTCCTGTGGTCGATAAAAATGGTGACCTTAAGGGTCTGATAACGGTTAAAGACATAATGAAGGGGATTGAACACCCCTTGGCTTGCAAGGACAGCCAGGGGAGGCTCAGGGTGGGGGCTGCTATAGGGGTTTCGTCGGAGACGATGGAAAGGGCGGAGAGATTGGAGCAAGTAGGGGTTGATTGTTTGGTTGTGGACACCGCTCACGGACAATCCTTTATGGTTTTGCGGACAGTAAAAGAGCTGAAAGCTAAATACCCCTACCTTCCTCTTATCGCTGGTAATGTTGCCACCGGGGATGGGGTTGATGATCTCGTTAAGGCAGGGGCCGATGGTATTAAAGTTGGGGTAGGGCCTGGCTCCATATGCACTACCCGGGTGGTAAGCGGAGTAGGGGTCCCTCAGTTTACCGCCATCTTGGAGTGTAGTCGGGTGGCCCAAAAGCACAATATCCCAGTAATAGCCGATGGAGGTATAAGGCATTCCGGTGATATAACCAAGGCCCTGGCCGCAGGGGCGAGCTCGGTGATGATCGGCAACCTCTTAGCCGGAACTGAGGAGAGCCCTGGAGAAAAGATCCTCTATGAAGGGAGGAGTTTTAAGCTCTATCGGGGGATGGGCTCAGTGGGGGCCATGAAGGTGGGCTCCAAGGACAGGTACTTTCAGGAGGGGGCAGAGAAGTTGGTTCCTGAGGGTGTAGAGGGGAGGGTTCCCTATAAGGGAGCGGTTGCCGACCTTCTCTTCCAGTTGGTGGGGGGGGTAAAAGCGGGGATGGGGATGTGTGGAGCCAAAACGATTAAGGAACTTTGGCGGAGATCCCAATTTATCCAGGTGACCGGGGCGGGCCTTGCTGAAAGCCATCCGCACAATGTAAGCATAACAAAGGAACCACCCAATTACAGCATTCAACAATATCAAGGAGGTAAATTTGTCGAGGGGTAAAGCAAGTTTAGGCTTGATAGTCATCATCGGCTTGGTTCTCATTTTCATCTTCTCTGGGATTGGCATCTATAATAGGTTAGTGAAGATGCATGAGGCAATAAAGGAGGCTTGGGCTCAAGTGGAGAACCAATTGGAGAGGAGATCCGACCTCATCCCCAACCTGGTGAACACAGTGAAGGGGTATGCCAAGCACGAGAAGGGGATATTTGAACACATTGCCGATGCGCGGGCCAGGCTGGCGGGGGCCCGTTCTCGCCCAGAGGCCATTAAGGCAGCCAATGAACTATCTGGACTATTGGGTCGACTCTTAGCCATAGCCGAGAACTACCCTCAGTTGAAGGCAAACGAAACCTTTAACCGGCTTATGGATGAATTGGCTGGCACGGAAAACAGGATTGCGGTGGAACGGAAGAGGTATAATGAGAAGGTAAGGGACTTTAACAAGACGATAAAAAGTTTCCCTACGAATTTGATCGCTGGGGGATTGGGTTTCCATGAGGAAACCTACTTTCAAGTAGCGCCTGAGAAGAAGGGTGTGCCAGAGGTGAAATTTTGAAGGGGGGCGGCGATCGCCTCTCCCCGCTAGTGGGGAGGGGAGGAAAGTCCGAGCTCCATAGGGCAGGGTGCTGGGTAACACCCAGGCTTCGGTTGGCCAAAGCTACCGGAGACGGAAAGTGCCACAGAAAATATACCGCCCTGCACCTATCTGTAATCAGATAGGTGCGGGGTAAGGGTGAAAAGGCGAGGTAAGAGCTCACCGCCCTGATGGTGACATCAGGGGCAGGGCAAACCCCACCTGGAGCAAGGCCAAATAGGGGAGGAGAGGTTGCCCGCCTCGTTTGACTCCCGGGTAGGCCGCTTGAGCCTCGGAGCAATTCGAGGCCTAGATTGATGATCGCCTAAAACAGAACTCGGCTTATGCCCCCCTTCAAAGCGGACTCAAAAATGGTACTGGGAAGGCAGATGGTAACCAGGGTGGGGGGGGCGGGGGTC
>JAOZNS010000097.1:0-4350 GCA_029933635.1 Candidatus Zixiibacteriota bacterium
GGGATGCTGACCAACAGTATCTGGAAAGTCTGCGAGATGGGTTCAGGCTAATGTCGAACTATCTTTATGATGTAACTGACGGGCAGATGTATCTGAACAAGGTGGACATTTATGATAACATGGTTTATTGGGGACCCGCTGATGTTCGAATATATGCCAGCAACATGCAGTGGCCGGAGGCATACGTGTATCTTGGTAATATCCCACTGGGTGGCGGTATCTTCAGACCCCAGGCAGACAACACGCGAATAAACTTTCCTAGGATATTCTACTTCAATTCTTACGATGGAAACAGAAATCTTACTTACAGCCTTTACCCTTACGATTGGACAATAGCCCAAACTAATTACGGTGGTCTTAATAGGGTCTATCCGCCCTCAAGAACATTGGCTCACGAATTCGGGCATTACGGTATCGGCTTTTTGGACGAATATTGCAAATGCCCCTGCAGACCCGGTGGAATTGATAATGTCTTTCCGGGAAATGGAACTCCCGTTTATGACTTTGGGCTTATGGATGACCAATTGAAAGAGAATGTGGCTCAAAACTCAGAGATGTCTTGTGCTGCAATCCAATACGCTATTCCTGCCCGCCAGGTAACGTGCCAATGGACCAACAGAGGTAACAGATCTTGCTGGGACTACTTTGTATGGGCTTTCCAGGATACCTACGACGGTATATTCGCCCCTGTGGCTATGCCAACAACCCAAATGTTTGCCGGCCCAAATGATGCCATGGAAAATCTTAACTATGATGTGGGGGAATTGCTTACAGGTGCGATTCACAATTACAATGGGGGTGCAGGAACTATTGTGGTTACTTGTTTAGGCTGGCACCTCTACCCGCAACCAGGAGCGGACGTTTGGTTATTTAAAGCGCAGACACCACGTATCTATCAGGGACAAACAGCAAACAATGGCCGAATCCGGTGTCTGGGCTACAATGATGGAGATATGGTGTATGCATCATCAAGATTTGTTATTGAGGGAAAGGGAACAGAAGGGTGGCTTTTTGGAGAAGGGCAGTTAGGAAAATCTGGCGTGAGCAATTTCCAGAACACTTACCGAACATCCTTAGACGGCGATAGCCTTAACCTCTTCTTAAGAGCCGTAGAAGGAGATTACCCCTTGATTTACGCCACTTCACTATCTACCGGAACGCCGGAATATATTCTCTATACGAGTCAACCGTTCTCCACCAACCCAACTCTGGAATTACATCCTGATGATTACCCAGACCAGACCTATACAATGCAACCGACACCGACTGGCTACTCTGTCTCTATATCCGACAGTATGGGAAATTCTGGAATGTTCACGTTATTGGCTCTGGATGATTCGGCTTACACATTTTTTGTGAATACACCTTACGGTTTGACTGAAATAGTTGACACGGCTTTTGCAAATGTGATCAGAGGCCCCCAAGGTGGGTGTGAGTTATATCTGGACACTTTGAACTCAAATTTGGAGAAAGTTCTGATTCTCTCATCATCCTATCCTGCCATTCGCACCGGTTTGGATCCACAATCTGAGCAAGCTGGCGAACTATACTCTCTAAGCTCCTATCCCAGCGGCACCCTCATGGGGTCAAATAGTGTTATTATTCGCTACGCTGACAGCGATCTGGAGACCCAATCTGAGGAAAACTTGAAAATCTTCAAATGGAATGGAATCTCCTGCCAGTGGGAATTTGTAGGTGGAAGTGTGGACACCATAAGAAATGAGGTGGTCGCGAGTATACAAAGCTTGGGGACTTATGGTGCCTTCCCCACAACACAAGGCGACGTACAGGATGAGACCGGGAACAGAGAAAAACCCTCTGAATTTATGCTTTGCCAGAACTATCCCAATCCTTTTAACCAAACCACCAAGATAGAATTTACTCTGGCGAAATCGGGTTTTGTTAGCTTAAACATTTATGACATCTTGGGAAGAAAGGTCAGAACTTTGGTGTCCGAACATTTGTCTTCAGGTTATAAGTCCGCACTCTGGGATGGAAAGAATGATTCCGGGAAAGATGTGGCTTCAGGAATTTACTTTTTCCAGATAAAAGCTGGAGACTTTTCCCAAACCAAAAAGATGGTCTTGCTAAGGTAATAGCAAAATATCGTTGTCGGGCAAAAAGACCGAGGTTATCGGCTCATCCTCATCATAACAGGACTCGCACAAAGGTTTATCCTCATAGTATGTATCCGGGTCGCCGTGGAGGACTTTTCCCTTATCAATGAGTCTCTCTCAATAGGCACGGGTTAGCTCCTTCGGGTTTATGCTCTTAGAACTCCCCGTCCATGTCACCAGACTCACCGGATTCCCCAGGCAAAGAGCCCTCCTCCTGGTTTGGCGTAACAGTGAGATACTTCTCAAATTTCTTTGCCACATCCAAAGTAACGTCAAGTTTTTTATCCACCTCAAGAGGTATGTCCTTGACTATATAGGTTGCACACTTCAGGCAACTTGTTTTCATCATCTGGAGGTCACGTGGACTTGGATAGTTAAACGGGTTTTTCTTCGCATTGTTTCCTGGCTTGTAATCCGGGTCCTCTTCGATTTCCGATATGTTTAAGTATTCGCCAGATTTTTTGAATTTGAATTTCACCGGCGTTCCTTCGCTAAAAGCACCAAAATATTTTTTGTCCCAGACAGAATATTTGTTTCCGCTTATCTGCATGGTCAAATAGGATCTACCATCGCTAAGATAGTTAAGATCAATCCTCTCGATTATCCCTTTCATAAGCGATCACCTCACTCCTCTCTAAAGAATAGTCTCTCTGAATAAAATCATTATTCTCTAACTCCTCTATGCTCTTCAGGATGATTTGGTATTTCACCTACGTTTAGCATTTCCATGGGTCTTTGGCGTTGAAGCTAGCTTTTTTCTCAGTTGGTGCGCAAAACCAAATACCTTACGCCTCTTTGATTTCTGTTTTCCTAATATCTTGTCAGTCAGCCCCTTCATTTCTCTCACTACTCGAGCTTGTAGCTGGCAAGCAAACAAACCAAGATATAAAGGTAGGCTTAGCCCAGCCAAGGCAGCCAATGAACCTTTCATCCATTCTCAGGTATCGAGCTCCCGCTGGGAGGTCGCAGTCTTTGTTTTTTTGCTTACTTTGCTGCAGTCTTGAAGGAGCTTTTTCTTCACGTTCGTTTGCTTGTTTGCCTTCTGCTTACTCCTCGGCTTTTGTCGGAGAACCTAATTAGATAGTGATTTGTTCAGGTCTTTTCTTTGAAGTAGCGAGGAGAGTGAATCAGTCTTGAAAATGGTAGTGAGGGTATGATAAAGGCTAAGATAGACGTTCTCGTTCAAATAGAACTCACTGAGCTGAATTCGTGTTAACCTCTTATGAAAGTGGGTGGAATTATCAACCAGCCTGAAAACCTTCCTCTCGGTAAAGATACCAAGCTTGGCCATCCTTTTGAGTTGCCTTCTAACACCCCAGTAGTTCTCAGAGATTCCGGCTTTGGTTAGTTGATTCAGATACCATTTGACTGATGGGTTGTTGTTGATCAGGTCTTTATTCTTCAGGAGAATGTAATTCTTGATCCCAAATAAAGCCAAAAATGGTCTCAATTTCGATTTTTTGGGATCTAGGAAAATCAAAAGCCTTCTAGCCTGAGTCTCATAATCCTCTTTATCCAGTTTCATTCTGAAAACCTTTGACGCTTTTTCTGTCCACAAAATTCATACATCTTCGCGCCATTCTTTTCGTGGGTGTCCCTTTGAATTTTGCACACCAGAGACCGTCTGGTGTTTTGACGGAGCAGATACAGCTGAGACATTTGAGATAGTTGGTCTGCCGTTTGGACATAGAAATTGGATGAACGAGATGTTTTAATAAGTTAATCCGAATAGTATGCGGATTATGCATGTGAGCAAAAAAGCAATGGGTCAAGGGCTCCACAGTGATTTTAAGAAATTGTACACAGAATTGATCAATCCAAGGAGATTCGCTAGATAATCAATTAGGACATGTGCAACCTGTTCAGCTCCCTGTCCCAGCGTTGAACAACATGCAAACATCCCATAAGTTTTATATACCCCTGGGATAATTATTAGATGTATGACTCCTACAAGGGATATCCACAACTATGATGGACGCTATAAGGCTATAGTAAAAAAAATCAGAAATTCTTCTATTTCTCTCAGAAATAAGGAATTAATACTGAATTTTGATAATGTTTGCCTTCTCGAGGGGTTAAGCAAACCGAGAAGGCTTACCTTACTTGACAAAATACTGAGATTGGCAGAACACTATTTCAGAAGGGATCTGGATAAGGTGACGGTGAAAGATATCAAGGATGTCGTAGCCAAGCTGGAAAACAGACCGGACTATTCTGTATGGACAAAACAAAA
>JAOZNS010000097.1:4360-9498 GCA_029933635.1 Candidatus Zixiibacteriota bacterium
GAAATTCTTTAAATGGATGGAATACGGAGATGACTATAGATCAAGAATGGAATACCCTGATACTGTTTCATGGATAAATACCAATGTCAAGAAGAAGAATCAGCCGAAGGTGCAGGCTTCGGATTTATTGACCGAAGAAGAAATCGATCGGTTGATTAGAACTGCTGAACACCCCAGGGACAAAGCCTTCATCAGCATGCTTTATGAACTGGGCGCTCGGATTGGCGAAATAGGTAACTTGGAAATCAAGGATATTACGAAGGATCGTTACAGCTATTTAGTGGATTTGAGAGGAAAGACAGGGAGAAGGACACCAAGAATTGTCATCTCTTCGCCATATATTGCTAACTGGCTGAACGCGCATCCGGACAGGGAAAATCCTCATTCTCCCTTATGGATTCTGAGCGGGAAAAGGGACAGGGCCAGAAAAATGCAATACGGTTCACTAAGAGCTTTGGTGATAAGATTGGCCAAAAGAGCAAACGTTAAGAAACGAGTTTATCCTCATCTGTTTCGGCATACCAGAGTAACCCACTTGATGATCAACAAACAAATCAGCGAACAGCAGGCCAAAGTCTATTTCGGCTGGGTTCCCAGCAGCAAGATGTTGTCAGAATACTCTCACCTTGTATCCAGCGATGTTAACGACGCCATCCTCGAGATGCATGGAATCAGGAAAGCCGAACAAAGTGAAAGCAAACTAAAACCAAAGCAATGTCTAATGTGTGAAACTATAAACTCCAACAACGCTCTGTTTTGCCAGAGGTGCGGAAACGTCCTGGACACCAAAGCGGCTATATATTTAGACAAGGAAATGACAGGTAGGGGACAGGTAGTAAACAAGCTCCTCCAGGATCCCGACGTACAAAAGTTGTTGAAAGAGAAAATGGTTGAGATTTTTGCTAGATAACAAGAAATTGAACCGCTCCAGCTATTACGACGTGTTTTCCTGCTTTTGTTCTTGTTCTCTCTTCGCCTCATCATAAAGCTTCTTGATAAGAATGGACCAAGGAGGGAGGTGCTTCTCCAACTCAGACTCGCGTATTGCGCTTTCAGTATTTTTTTGACTACTCATTTGAATCATCTCATTTTGTCAGCTTAGAACCTTAAAAAGATGGACTTTTCCCCTTACCCTTGCCCTTTTTGATTCTATCAATCTCAGTCTAACCAGCTGGGATAGATAATGATCAAAGGTTCTTTTAGCAACGGGTACATGTTTTTCTTCTTTGCATCTCTCAAGATATCTGTTCCAAAGCTCTTTTGAGATGATTCCCCTCCACTCCCTGATCAGATGGTAGAGGATTTGGTGATGCTCAGTCAGACTCTTTAGGGCATAGACCCTTTTCAAGTCCTTGATATTGTTGAACCCCTTTTCGATGTGCTTGTTTTCAATGAATCTACTGTAATCACTCTCTGCAAGGTTGGCAGCACTTCTCAGGGTATAGATAGCTATTCTTGCCTCTCTTTCGCACAACTCAGCTATCCTTTCCAGTATCTTATGGCTCCAGGCATCAGGAGCTAACCCCATTTCTGCCCTTTGTCTCAGGATTCTAACCAAATCATCTGAGGCATACTGAGGAAAATCAATTATCTGTGGATTGAGTCTGGACCTTACTCTGTCTTCAAGGGCAAGCAAAGGGAATTGACTCTCACCAATACAGATTAAGGCTATATTGCCAACGTTGCAAAGGTTGTAAAGGGTGGTGTTGCGTTCCTTCAAAGGTAGGGTATCGATTTCATCCAGAATTAGAATGAAAAAATCATCATTGATGTGTTTTCTAACCTCCTCTAATTTAAGGCCGGTATTTCGCTCCTCAGTGCAAAGCACCCTTAGATTATTCAAGATTTCCTGGAGAATAGCGTAAAAGGTATTCTTTTCCCAACAGTTGACATACGTGCCTCTCACATGCGCTTCGGATTGGATTTTTCCCAGAAGATATTTCGCTATCGTGGTTTTTCCAGTGCCCGATCTACCATAAAGCCAAGCGTGGATCGGCTTCCTTCGTTTCAAGATTGGAGACAGGCAGAACTGCAATTCCCTTATCTGAACATCTCTGGCAAGAATACGATCTGGAATAAACCCATCACTAAAAATATCCGGATTTGCTACAATTCCGTACCCCTCAGCCCAATTCATGTATTGAGGTATGCGGAAAAGCTTTTAAAGGGTATTCCGTGAGGGATGCTGATTTTGCGGTTAAAGTCGAGAATACTCATTAAGGTTCAAAGCGGAGTTTACGTTGATTTGTTGCCTATTTTCAGTGAAATAATGTTATGAAAACCAGCCTCCACGTCCTTTTTGATATTGTAGATCTCATCGGACTTGCCCGTTTCTATCTCAATAGCCATCTGCTTGCCATCCTTCATTGCCACAACATCAACGCTCTTGCCATACCCAATAGGATACTCCTCATGGATCTCAAAGCCATTATCTTTAAGATGGTCCGCCACCTTCTTTTTCCAAAACTCATGCTCAAAGCTCGCATTTTTGACTCTATGGTTTTTCACTTGATAGCCCAATTTCCTGAGTTCATCTTTCCCTTTTTCGGACAAATCAAAAACCTTAAGCCTTCCTTTGTTTGTGGAAATACTTTCAGCTTTTATTAAGTCCTTCTTCGCAAGTTGCTGCTTTAGTTTGTTCCCTTGATATACATTTAAGCCTAACCGATGGTATCTCTCGACTGTACCAGAAGTCGGATATTTCAGAATATCTATCAGTAATTCTTTTTCTTTTGGCGTAAGCTCTTTTTTGTTTTTTTCTTTTCTGTCAAGACCCCTAAAGTCCCTAATAACCTCGTTCAGCGCATTTCTGACCTTCTCAAGGCTCAATTCCGGCGAATAACCCCTCATTTTCTTCCTTAGGTCTTCATCAATCACAGAACCCTTTTTCAGAGGAAGAAGAGGGAATTTTGCCAGAAAAGGCTTGTGCCAATCTGGAACCTTTGCTATTGCCCATCCGGTTTTTAACATTCTGAGATACTCAGCTTCAGAGGGATCCAGGCAGACCAATCGCATAGCCGTCACCACATCATCAGCGTAGCTCATTTTCATCATAATTTGTGTATGGATATTAGACAAGGCAGTAGCAGTGATGAGTGAGGGTTGTTGGTCAATTATTATGAGAGCTTCACCCAATTCCCTAATCTGACGGAGGATGATATCAGTTATGGTTTCCTTCCCAGCCAGCCTCATTTTTTCTCTCAAAAGACAATTATGGGCTTCCTCTATAATTGTGCAGTGTTTGAACACCTCCCTTTCTGATTCTGATAAGCGCTTGTGGTAAATCCAGAGCAAGAATGCTTCTGTGAAGAATGTTTTTTCTGAATCGGTAAGGCTGTCAAGTTCAAAAACGATGTTTTTTGATAAATCGATCTCTACATTTTGCCTTACATTCAGAACCTCTCCAAACCCACCGAAGCACAGAGCTCCAATTGCCCTCTTAGCACTATCCAGCCACTGGGCTTCTCTGCCTTTGGCTTTATAATTGTTCAACTCATTCTCAACATCGCTTAATGTGGGATAAGAATATGGGTTCCCATCGTAGACTCCATGTTCGCTATAAAGAGAGTCAATCACTTTTTGCAGTATCCGTTCCACTCCATGCCCCAGGAACAAAGCATGCTGGCATACTTCAATGAATTGTTTCAGCCAGGTCGAAGGTTCTGTGTTAGGAGGGGGAATGAGCGGATTCCAATGGAACGGCACGACATCCCTCCCGACTGTGTGAACAATCAGATTATCAATACCGAGGGATATGAGGTCCCTGTAATTTCTTTTCCAGTCAAAAATTAGGAAGTTTTTCTTTTGCCTCAGCAGATTTTGAATGAGAAGGGTGACAACATTGGTCTTCCCGGCGCCGGTCATGCCAAATATCCCGACGTGCGACGGAAGGGAGTCCTCTTTTAACCTGAACTTCCCACGGGCCTGGTCGCTATAGAAAATCTTTCCCAGCCTGTATTCCCCGCTCAGTTCTGGCGGTGGCTCAAGAAGAATCTTTTTCTTTTCAAAGGTCTTATCCAGATGTTTGGCGGCCAGGATGTGGATTAGCCCTTCGAATTCTCTTTTCTTTTCTAAGTTTGTCTCGAGTTGATAGGCAAGCCAGAAAGACTTGGTTCTTCTTTCACCTAAGACGGGCTTCAGCTTTGCTAAGATTCCGTCGAGGTTTTCGTGTTGCATAAAAGTCAATTTGGGCAACTCAGGCAAGTAGCACAAATTCAGGAAAGGATTTCCTTAAACCTCATCAGTGTTTTGTATTCACTCAGGGCTTCTCTCAAATCTTTCTTCAGCAAAAGGAGATCTCTCCAACAGTTGAGATTATTGATTCTCTTTTCTTTTTCGAGTTGCAGAACTTCCTTTTCGAGATGAATTCTCCGGGTTTCAATGCTGGGATTGTTACCCAAGCTCCAGTGCTTGAGCTCCTTGAGTTCATGGAGCATGTTGGCAATCTTTGAATCTATCCCCTGAATAAAGGACTCGTTCAGTCGTTGCCTGTTCTTCATTTCGAAGATTGTCTCAACAATGACCTGCCTGATTCGTTCTATTTTATCAAAAAAGAAAGCATCTGCCGAGTCCATATCGTTATTATTTATTTTGAAAGGCACGTTGCTATAATTTGGCTGGTCAAGAGAAGGTGGGTGAGACTGTTTCGCATCAGAAGCTTGTTGGTCTACGGAACCCTCAATTGTTTCAGGGGCCGTCTCAGAGTCTGTTCTGTATTCTTTCCCCTCCCACAGTTCCTCTATACTCTCATCAGCTGATAATGTCACGAGAATCACCAGAAAAGGAGTTTTTCTTATGGTGATCGTTTCTTAAATATCTAAGCTGCGGTCTTTGCGGATCTTACTTGAGAAGATAAGCTGGATTGTAGCCAAATTGCGTTGATTAAGTGGGAGAATAATCACAAAATACATTAAAACCACGGGCTTGTCTTGTTAGAGACTCCCTTGGAAAACACATCTTGCCTTATTTTCAAGAACTTAGCCAATTTGAACAGATTCCTCTTCAAGGGAATTCTCTCGTTCTTTTCCCAGCCAACCACAGTCATCTCATTTACCCCAATTTTTCCTGCCAACTGTTTCTGTGTTAGCCGCCTCCCCAACCTCAGTTTTTTTATCAATTGCCCCCAACGTTTCTGAAGG
>JAOZNS010000311.1 GCA_029933635.1 Candidatus Zixiibacteriota bacterium
AGTACAATTGAAGAATTTACAGGTATTATTAAGTTGTTCAAAAACTCTTTGATTTTTCTCTTCAATTTTTATGAGGCAGTTATTAAGAAGCATCTTTTTCGCCTCATCCTTATTACCACCTATTGATTTACCATCTTCTATATTATTTTCGGTCATTGTAGTTTTAAGTTCTATGGCAAACCTTTCCCCTTGAAACTCTGCCTTAAAATCAGCCAATTTGATTTGTTTGCCATTCTTTGTTATTTTTTTGGATAGTTTTTCTATATTTTTGAACTTATTATTATCTAAATCCAATACAAATAACGGCTCTGCCAGAATATCGTGGATTTTCTCTTTATTATTAGTCAATAACTCATCTTGAAAACCAAATTTATTTACAAATTCTTTATCATTAAGACCCAATATTTCCTTTGCTCGAGCGAGTTTATCTTCCAGTTCCTGTAGTCTTTTATTATTTGAAAGTAGCATATAAATTAAAGGAAATTCTATTACATTTTTGGAGCTCGATTTTGAAAAAATCCAATCAATATATTTTTCAAAACAGAATTTGAGAAAAGGATATTTTATCAACTGCTTTTTTATTATTTCAAAATTGGAATCCATAGATTTTTTGTGTTCTGTTAAGACCTTTGGGTCTTTTGAATGCTATTTCTCCTCGGGGAAGAACACCACCTTTCCCACCTCTCTTTTTGAGGAGATCACCGCCTCCATGCCCTTGTAAAAATCTTTCAACGGCATCTTATGGGTTATCACCGGTGATATATCCACCTTTTTGAACTTTAAAAGATTGCTCAATTGAAACCAGGTCTCAAACATCAATCTTCCATTTATGCCGATGATCTTTGCACCCTTGAATATGACGTTGTTGGAGAGATCGAATTCAATCTTAGAAGGAGGGATGCCAAAGGCGGTGAAGGTTCCACCTTTTTTTAAGATTTTAAACCCATCGTCAATTGCCTTTTGGGCTCCGGTCATCTCCAGGACCACATCCACACCTTCCCCGGATGTAGCATCCATAATTTCTTCAACGGTATCGTGGGTGAGGATGCTTAAGGCAACATCTGCGCCCATCTTTTTCAAAAGGTTGACCCGATAGGGAAACTCTCCCACGCCAAAGATTTTTGCAGCTCCGACTGCTCTGGCGATGGCTGTAGCGAAGCAGGCGATAGGTCCGTCTCCCATTATTGTAATCACCTTGGCACTCACATCGCTTTCCATCACCGAATAGGTGGCATTGCCAAAAGGTTCCTGCACCGAGGCGAGCTCTGGAGGGATGTTTCTGTCGGTCCTCCAGGCACAAACCTCTGGAATCCTCACGTATTGGGCAAAACAGCCATCGGTATCCACGCCTAAGATTTTCAGGTTCTGACAGATATGCTGCCTTCCGGTCAAGCACTGGTAGCAATGTCCACAGGGTATATGCGTCTCTGCAGAGATATAATCTCCCACCTTGATCCTTTTGACCTGATCCCCAACCTGCACCACCTCACCCGCAAATTCATGCCCGAAGATCATAGGAGGATGGATTCGGCTTTGTGCCCACTCATCCCAGTTGTAGATATGAGCATCGGTTCCACATATGGAGGTAGCCTTCACCTTCACCAACACTTCATCTGGGTTGATCCTTGGAATATCAACGGTCACCAATTCTGCTCCTGAAGCTCTCTTTTTTTTCATAACTGCGAGCATTTTCTCAGCCATAAAGCTTTCCTTTCTTAAAGCACAAAAATTAAAAAGCAGAGCCTTCTTGATTTTGACTCTGCTTTATCTGATTTCAACAAAAGCTGTAGTCGAATTCTGTGTTTGATTTATTCTCACCAACTTTGATCTATCATCAGAATCAGACATGAATTTACCATAAGCTGGAAGTTTTTCACCTTTTCTTCAATCGATAATATCAAATTCTTCAGGTTTTGTCAAGTGAAATGGAAAAACGAGTTGTGTCCACACCTTTCTTTCATCCACACAATCTAAAAGCCCATCTGAGCCAGCTAACCTGCCTTTACCTTACGATCCTGAATGTTATCACCATTCTTTCTATTCCACCCAAATCCTTCTTAATTGCCGGGCTTTCTAACTCTTTTTTGTTTCGAATCAGATCTGCCACTTTGTTCGCCTGTCCCAAGCCCACCTCCAGAGCTAACAGGCCTCCTTTTTTCAGAAAGGTCAGTGCGCCTTCAATTATCCTCCTATGAAAAGAAGTCCCTTCCTCCTCGGTCTTCAAAGCAAGGATCGGCTCAAAGTCTCTAACCTCTCGGGGAAGCCTCTCAAATTCATCCTGGCTCACATAAGGCGGATTGGAGACAACACAGTCGATTTTCCCCTGGAGATCTTTGTTTTTCAAAGGCGCAAAAAGATCACCACAGAGAAATTCAATCTGATGACTTACTTCATTTCTTTTCGCATTCTCTTTTGCCACCTTCAGAGCA
>JAOZNS010000098.1 GCA_029933635.1 Candidatus Zixiibacteriota bacterium
AGAGTCACCGCCAGCTTCCGGTTCATCGGATTGTCCTCGGCCAAAAGAATCCGAACCCTCCTGCGCCTTTCCTCCGCAATGGTATGCCTGGTGACGATGGAGGTAGGCTTTTGTTTGATTTTGTCCTTCTGCCGGCTCAAGACGGTGCTGATGGTATCAAATAACTGAGATTGTTTGACCGGTTTTGTTAAATATCCGGCACAGTCCAAAGCTTCCAGTCGACTGGAATCTCCCGGCTCTCCGATGGAGGTAAGCATGATCACCGGTACCTCTCTGATTTTAGGATCAGCCTTTATGGCGCGTAAAGTATCCTCCCCATCCATCTCAGGCATCTCCATATCCAGCAACACTAAATCGAATAGTTTCTCTTTATGAGCTGCTTTTTTCAACAGGTGGAGTGCTTTGGCACCGCTTTGCACAGCTTCAGGAGAACACTTAAAGGACTCCAACATCTTTACCAAAATGGTCAGATTGGTCCGGTTATCATCCACAACCAGAACCCGCAAACCATTTATATCAGGTGGAACAGTTGGCAGAATTTCTTTGGGCTCCTTCTGCTTCTCGAAAGTTAGGGTAAACCAGAACCGACTCCCCTTCCCGGGCTGGCTCTCCACCCCTATCTTTCCCCCCATCAGCTCAACCAAGCGCCTGGAGATGGATAAGCCCAGACCGGTCCCCCCATATTTGCGGGTGGTGGAACCATCCGCCTGAATGAAACTTTCAAAGATCTTTTTCTGCTTGTCCTTAGGAATACCTATTCCCGTGTCGGTGACCGAAAAAAGCAGGGTGGCACAATCTTTGTTCTCCTCCTGAAGCTCAACCCGAATCACAACCTCACCCCTCTCGGTAAACTTGATGGCGTTTCCTCCTAAGTTAATTAGAATCTGCCTCAATCTTCCGGGATCGCCTCGTAGAAAAGTGGGGACCTCAGGGGAGATCAAACAAGCCAGCTCAACCCTTTTGGTAGAGGCGCGATGGGCTAACGTATCAGCCATCCCCTCCACTGTAGCTCGGAGATCAAAATTGATCTTCTCCAGCTCAATCCGATCAGCCTCTATCTTGGAAAGATCCAGAATGTCATCCAGAAGCCCCAAAAGCGTATAGGCACTATCTTTGACGATGTTCAGATACTCGCGTTGTTCATCAGTTAAATCGGTTTCCAAGGTTATACCAGTCATTCCGATGATGGCGTTCATGGGAGTGCGAATCTCATGGCTCATGTTGGCTAAGAATTGACTTTTGAGTCGGTTGGCTTCCTCCGCTTGTCTCTGGGCCTTACGTAGACTCTCAAATTGCCTGGCGGTGTGAATAGCAACTGCCGCCATGTTCCCTATGGTAAGAGTCAGATTAAGATCATCTTTAGAGAAACGGTTGTGTTTTTTTGTATGTCCCGCCAGCATGATTGCCAGAACCTTATCGGTGGACTTAATGGGCACCCCAATTACCGCACGAACCGGAGGATGCCAATCTGGATAACCCATATAGCCCTTCTCTTGGGTAACATCCTCTGTGAAGATCACCTTCCCAGAGGCGATGTGTCTCAAGATTCCCTGTCCCTTAACTTGGGTATTTGGGGGGATCCGTTCTGTAGGATAATTGGAGGAAAAAGCTTTGCCCACCATCCCAGTTTTTGGATCTAGCAGAGCAATAACTCCGACCTCTGCCCCGATTAACTGGCGTGTTCGATCTATAATGGTCTGGAGAAGCTGGTCTAAGTTCTTCATCCCTGCTACCTCAATGGCGATCTGATTGATGGCCTCCACGCGTCTTTGGCGTGTCATCAAAGCTTCCTCAACCAGCTTGAGCTTGGTGATGTCCTTGGCTATATGAACTACCGCCCGAACCTCTCCATCTTTATCCAGTATCGGCGACATGCTGATCCAAACAGGAAAACCAATATAAGGATCATCTATCTCACAGCTGTGGGGCTTCTTGTCTCTCAATACCTCCTGAAAAGGACAGTTGGGATGATGATGATCGAGATTATGTAACAGTCTATAGCATTTTTCTCCAGCAGGCTTTTCCCCTTTCTTCTCACAGAAATCTTGGAATGCTCGATTCCCCTTGACAACGCTACCTTCTTTATCAGTAATAAAGACTAAATCTTGAATCGATGAAAAGGTTTCATCCCACTCTTGGGCCACCTTCTTTAGTTCTGCCTCCGATCGTTTACGTTTGGTGATGTCTTGGGCTACACATACTATCCCTTCAATCTTCTCATCAGCTTTACGCATTACCGAAGCTGAAAAAGAGACAGGTATTTTCCTGCCATCTTTTGATAGATAGGTCTTCTCCACATTGCCGACAAAGCCCCTTTCAATCAGATCAACAAGCCCAGCTTTTTTGAACATTGGGTCCTCTCCCAATATCAGCATCATTGTTTGACCGATCAACTCCTCTTCTTTGTATCCTAAAAGATCACAGGTGGCTTGGTTCGCTCTCTGGATCGTCCCCTCAGGCGATAACACCACCAAAGGGTCGATCATGCTTTTAATAATGTTGTCGGTGTAATCACGGGCCGTAATCAAATCCTCCCTTGATTTCCTTAACTGTTCAAGCATGCTATTGAAAGAATCGGTAAGGACCTTTATCTCATCAGCTGTTTTTGTCTTTATCCTCCTTGATAAGTCATTTTCCCCCACAATCATTTGAGCGGTTCGCGAGACACGGGAAATTGGTTTTATTACGGTCTTTCGTAAAAAATAGTAAAGCAAAATCACGGTCATGGAAAATCCTAAAGCCATGAGCAACGTCATCATCATCGCTTTTGTTTTAATCGTCTGAAAGATGGGCTCCAAAGAAATAGTTGAGGAAAAGGCGGCTAAGGTGGTTCCCTCTCGGGCCTGGTGGCATAGAAGACATCGCCTTTCAACCTTTATAGGTGTGATATATTGTATAGCCCTTATATCCCTACCTTCTTTATTCACTATAACTTGACGCTGAACTATCTTCCCTGAAAGTGCCCTTTTCTCCATCTCATCTTTGGGGTATTGATGCTTCAACTGCTCGTATTTTCCCGCCTTTTCCTTGCTTTCGAAGATCTGCACGCTATCGGGATGGCGAATTAATCTGACCTCAAGTATGTTCTCTTTCTCTTTTTCTTTCATCTGTATGTCTACCAGCGTCTTGTGAATCAACTCCGGCTCAGGTAGACCCAGGGCCATGATCCTTGTCAGCCCATCCACCATCTCTCTGTTCACAGACTCTATCCTGGATTCCGTCATCCTCAGTAGATGTTCTTTTTCTGAATGAATAACATAAAAACTCGTTATCCCCATAGTAAAGGAAACACAAACGATGATGAGAAGAAGCATCTTTGTTGAGAGTCTCATATCAACCCCTCCTCTTTTATTCTAAAGTCTGGGAATATTCTCCTTCTGTTAAGTTTTTGAAGGAATTTTCTTGTAATTCGGCACCCCCTCTTATAGACCGAAAAGGTCTTTTATATCCTTAAGCGATTTCCGCGTAAGCTACCAAGTTTGTTGAAAGGTTTCACTCTGAGGCCGAATAAGTTCCTGCGCCCCCATGCGCAATAAACTCCTCAACCATAGGGGAGGAACATTTAGCCCTACCACAAGATTCTTCACCGGTGTCTGAGTTTGACACTTGCCAAAACCCCTTGAAATTCATTTTCTTAAATAAGGCAAACGTCCCTTAGAAGCCCGACAATTTAAAGATTTTTTGATCACCACAATGAAAACCATCGATAGTCTTTAACTTTTAGGAGATTTAAAAGGGACGGTAATTTAAAACCGGGGTATGGTTTCTTTCAGTTTCTCTTGCTTTAAAATATCTTTATGATAAGGAACGTTAGTGGGGACGTTCTGTTTTTTAAGTCGGCTGTGTAATCCGATACTTTAAAATATTCACCATTTGACTCGGAGTTCTCTCCTCCTGAACCATTTCTATTAACTTGTTTTTTCTAGCTCTCATCTTAAAGTGGAAATAAAAGGGTAAGGTGAGTGCCCCTCTTGGGGACGTTATCATTCTATGGCCATCAAGAATGATAAGATTCACCTGAAGGCTGGTTTTTTTACCATTTGCACAGCTAAAAGAATGGCGTTTATCATTCCTTCGGGATCAGCTTTTCCTTTTCCGGCAATATCCAGTGCGGTCCCGAAATCTGGAGAGGTGCGAACCACCGGCAAACCTATGGTGACGTTGACCGCCCCCCCTATTCCTCCCATCTTTATAGGAATCAGACCCTGATCGTGATACATGGCAAGGATGCAATCAAAACCTTTGGAGACCTCGGGAGAGAAGATGGTGTCGGAGGGGAATGGTCCGATGGCTTTTATTCTCCTCTTTTGTGCGGATTTGATTGCTGGGATAATATATTTTTTCTCCTCCGTTCCAAAAATTCCACCTTCACCGCAATGCGGATTTAAAGCACATACCCCGATGTTCGGGTTTTTTATGCCAAACAGTTTTTGTAAAGCATCATTGGTCAGCATTAATTTTTCTAATATCTTCTTTTTAGATAAAGACCGTGCCACCTCAGAAGAGGGAAGATGAGTGGTAACTAAGGCAACCTTGTATTTGCCGGAGACAAACATCATAGCGTAGTTACGGATGGCGCAAAGGTAAGCTAAAAGCTCGGTATGTCCGGGGAAATCATATCCAGCCAGCTTAAGCCCCTTTTTGGACAAAGGCGCGGTCACCACAGCATCTATCTGCTCCGATAGAGCGAATTGAGTGGCACAAAAAACGGAGTCTGCTGCCATTTTTCCGGATAATTTTGTAATCTTGCCGACTTTTATCTTGGAGGGATCCACCTTGGTCGCGGCAAGCACATTTATGCCCTCCTTCAAACCTCTTACATCCTCTGCCCATACGACCTTTCTTATTGTTGCTTTTTTCAAGAATTTTTTGGCAACAGAAAGAATTATCGGATAAGAACCGAACACCAAGGGATGGCAAAGGTTCATCACTTTCTTATTGGTAACCGCCTTGACCACCACCTCAGGTCCGATGCCGGCTGGATCCCCCATGGTGATTCCGATGATAGGTTTTTCTGGCATGGTCAGACTCTAATTCTTATCCCAACTCTTTAAACTTCCAATTTGGAACAAAACTTAGCAGAAAAAAGAGGAAAAGCAAGAATAATTTGACCTCCCGGTTGGAAACTATCACTTATGATGTTTCTCCAGGGAGTTTCTTTTTATTTCATTTCTTCTGTCCTCCTCTTTATTTTGGCACTTGACCAAAAGTTTTTTTGGGTTATATTGATCAAAAATTTAGAGTTATAGAAGAGAGGCATAAAATGACGGAGGTTTACAAAATCCTTATTGGAGGCAGGTGGGAAAAGACAGCAGAACTCCTTGAGGTAACCAATAAATATTCCGGAGAGGTGATCGGATCGGTTCCGCTCGCCGATAAAAAAACCTTTGAAGAGGCAATTAAGTCCGCTCAAGATGGATTTTCCCTCATCTCCGGCATGCCCGCCCACCAGCGCTCTAAAATCCTTCAGAAGACCTCTGAAGGAATAGAAGCACACAAAGATGAGCTGACCAGAACAATCGCCATTGAGGCGGGAAAGGCATGGAAGCATGCCAAGGCGGAGGTGGAGAGGGCAGTTCAGACCTTCAAATTTGCCTCTGAGGAGGCAAAATCCATTCATGGAGAGACGGTTCCCTTGGATGCTGCCGTGGGGGGAGAAAAGAGGATGGGATTTTATCTTCGTTTTCCTGTGGGACTCGTAGGAGCGATAACTCCTTTCAACTTCCCCCTGAATCTGGTAGCTCATAAAGTGGCACCAGCTATTGCCGCGGGGTGTGCCGTGGTGCTAAAACCTGCGTCTCTGACCCCGATTACCTCACTGAAATTGGGACAGATAATGATGGAAGCTGGCCTTCCGGATGGTGCTTTAAACATAATCATCGGCTCAGGCTCCACGGTGGGTAACTGGTTGGTCCTCGATGAGCGCATTGCCATGATCACTTTTACTGGAAGTCCACCGGTGGGAAGGAACATAAAAGAGAAATCAGGACTGAAAAAGGTTACCCTGGAGCTGGGTTCCAACTCGGCATGCATCATCGATGAGTCCGCCGATTTGAGTTTAGCCATACCCCGTTGCATTATCGGAAGCTTTGCCTATGCCGGGCAGGTCTGCATATCCGTGCAAAGAATTTATATCCATCGGAAAATATTTGATGAATTTGCTCAGCGATTCCTTGATAGGACCAAAGACCTCAAACTGGGGGATCCTCTGGATCCGCAAACTGATGTCGGACCCATGATTACAGAGGAAGATGCGCAAAGGACTGAAAGCTGGGTAAATGAAGCGGTCTCCGGTGGTGCGAAGATATTGATCGGGGGGAAAAGGGAAAAGAATTTCTATTATCCCACAGTTTTAACCAATGTGAAACCAGAGATGAAGGTGATGGTCAAAGAGATTTTCGCTCCTGTGGTCTGTTTCGTTCCCTTTGATAATTTCGAGGAGGCGGTGAGAATGGTGGACGATTCCATTTATGGCTTGCAAGCCGGCGTTTATACCTCAGATATTGAAAAGGCTTTTCAGGCGATAAAGGGAATAAAGGTGGGGGGAGTGATAGTTAACGATGTCCCGACTTATCGGGCGGATCAGATGCCCTACGGGGGGGTAAAAGAATCAGGAATCGGAAGAGAAGGTTTAAAATATGCCATCGAGGAGATGACGGATATAAAGATGGTGGTTTTCAATTTACAGAAGTAACCCGAGTTGCGTCGGGACTTTGAAGTCCCGATGCTTTCGCTTGGAGCGGGAGTGATTGAGTCGGATAACAATATCCCGACTCAAAAGCGTAAGGAAGGGCAGACAGATGCAGTCGGTTATAATAGATGGTGATAATCTAACCTTGGAGGATGTGAAGGCGGTTGCACTTCACGGAGCCAAAGTCAGAATCCATCCCAAGTCAGTAAACAAGATAAAAAAATGCAGGAGATATGTGGAGAAAATTGTTGAAACTGAGCAGACGGTTTACGGTATCAATACCGGCTTTGGGAGCCTTTGCAACAGAAGGATAAGCAAAAAGGATATTGAGAAGCTTCAGGAGAATCTAATTCTAAGTCATGCGATTTCGGTTGGTCCGGTCTTCTCTGAAGAGGAGGTTAGAGCGATTATGCTTTTGCGAGCCAATGTGCTGGCAAAAGGATTTTCTGGAGTGAGATTGCAGATCGTGCAAACCTTAGTGGAGATGCTTAACAAAGGGGTGCATCCCATGATTCCGGAGAAGGGTTCAGTTGGAGCATCGGGAGATTTGGCTCCCTTAGCTTTCATGACTTTGCCCATCATGGGAAAAGGATGGGTTTTTTATCAGGGCAGATTAATGGAAGGGAGGAAGGCTTTTAAAAAGGCAAAAATATCAACGCTTAAGCTTTCTTCAAAGGAAGGGCTCGCTTTAATCAACGGGACCTGTGTGATGACCGCCATTGGGGTTTTATCTTTGCTTAAGGCGGAGAGGTTAACCGAGCTGGCTGACATGGCGGGAGCTATGAGCCTGGAGGCAGCCTTATGTACCCCTACGGCTTTCGATCCAAATGTTCAAAGGGTTAGAGAACATCCGGGGCAGAAAAAATCTGCTGAAAATTTGGTGAAGCTGATTCGGGGGAGTCAGATAAGAGAATTTCACAAAGCCTGTCCCAAGGTGCAGGACCCATACAGCTTTCGCTGCATGCCTCAAGTGCATGGAGCTGTGCGAGACACCCTCTCCCATGTCCGAAAAGTTCTTGAAACAGAGGTAAATTCAGCTACGGATAACCCTCTGATCTTCCCGGATGAGAATAAAGTGATCTCTGCAGGAAATTTTCATGGTGAGCCGGTCGCTTTGGCTTTAGACTATCTGAGCATAGCGGTATCCGAGCTTTCCAGCATATCCGAACGAAGGATCGCAGGGTTGATGAATCCCGCGATCTCAGATCTGCCCGCCTTTCTGACAAAACGGCCGGGCTTAAACTCCGGATTTATGATGACCCAGATAGTTGCGGCAGCTTTGGTTTCGGAGAACAAGTGCTTGACCCATCCTGCCTCGGTCGACTCCATTCCCACCTCCATAAACCAGGAGGATCATGTTAGCATGGGAACGATAGCGGCCCGAAAGAGCAGGGAGGTGGTGAACAATACAGAGAATGTTATAGCCATCGAGTTTCTGGCCGCCTGTCAAGGAGTGGACCTCAGATCCCCCTTGAAGCCGGGGAGGGGCACTGAAAAAATCTATCAAAAGATAAGAAAACGCATCCCGCCAGTTGAGGCGGATAGGCTTTTGGTCCTGGATTTAGTTAAAATGAAAGAGCTGATGAGGAAAGGATTTGAGGATTAGCAACAAAGAAACGGGTCAAACCAGTTTGTTTCCCCAGCTTTTGAGATTAGCTCCTAACCGTTTTGGATCATCGCTGGTCTTACGGCTTTTTCCTTCCACACGTTCAGATCATCAACCATTACTTTCCACCTGATCAAAAAACAAAATCCGGACGGCTTAAGTGAAGTAAAAGAAAGGTTCGTCAAAGTTGACGAGCCACTTCGCAGAAACTTGCGAAGTTGATCGAAGCTTTTGCTGGTCGAAAATCCCAACCTTAGATAATCTGTGCTGGCCCATCGTATTATTGAAGGTCCTCCAGGGAATAAAACGGGCATGTTTTTTGTAATCATATCTGGAAGGTGAAAAGTGCTTCTTTAGTCGATGGTCAGTGGGCAAACGCGACGAGAATTTTGCTTGACAAAACAGCATTTTCAGTTACTTTGAAGTTTGAAGGAGGTAGTAAACATAAGAGATAAAGGGATAAACCAATGGGATGATGTCCGAAAGATTTAAACCATACAGCGAAAGGATGCCTACCAGGTTTGAGCTGGCTTTTAGCTTTGGAGTGGTCTTGATAGTATTTCTACTGGGATTGCTGGTTCTGATGGGAGCATTCGGAATCAGCGCCAACTTCAGAATCGGGGTGGGGTTGATTCTTTTGGGATATGGATTGATCCGATTCTGGATGCTTAAGACCAAGTATGAAAATCTCAAGAGAAAAGAACAAGGTTTCAGTGAAACAACCAAAGAGAAAGATGAAAAATTGCGTAACTTTTAAAAAAATCTTGACTTTATTTTGATGACTGTTAATATAAAAGGTTGTCTTTTTGTATAGGAAATGTGACATGAGGAAGAAAGCTTTAAAAAGTTGCCTTTGGGTGAGCATCATTTATCTTTTGGTCTTTGCTCAACAAGCTTGGAGTGTGGATCTGAACGCGGGGATCGAGGCATACAAAAACGGAGATTACGATAAAGCCATTCAACTTATAACCAGCCATCTTCAGGAAAAGCCTCGAGATGAGAAAGGATACTACTATTTAGGGAATTGTTACCTTGAAAAGGAAGAGTGGGACCAGGCAATTGAGCAATATCAGAAGGCTTTACAACTTAAGTCTAAATATTGGAAAGCTTACTCTCAACTCGGCTATGCTTATTATAAGACAGGAC
>JAOZNS010000312.1 GCA_029933635.1 Candidatus Zixiibacteriota bacterium
CATAACTCATTGAAAAACAAGGAAAATTTTTTCAAAGAGCGAAAGTTGGGTTAAGCTTGATATGGGCTATCTCCCAGTTCTGGCAGCCTGAACAACGGAAGTTACACCCCCAACTCCCCAGGGAAAAGGCCCATTCTCCCGGATGGAAGTGGTAAAGAGGCTTTATCTCCATAGGAGCTGGCCTATAGAGGGAGATGGCCCCGTAGACAAGGGTATAGAGGACCCCTCCTCGATTAACCCTCGTCGAACAGTAACCCAACCCCTCGGGCTCAATCAGACACCTCCTCTGGCAGAGATTACATCTTACCTCCCCTGAGGGGAGCTTCTCCCAGAGGAGGGCCTCCCTTACTGGCCCCTGCACGTGCAGGCCCCCTCCATGGGACACTGGTTGCATCTTCCCTTGTGGCAGTAGTTCTTACCCAGCCGCAAAAGGGCTGGTTCCAATTCGCGGTTGCGATAGGTGGCGAGCTGATCCAAAGCTCCCTTAGGGGAGGAGACCAGACCTAAGTTGAGGGCAGCTTCCAAGGCAAATCCCTGCAGGGGGGGATCGGCCTTCTCCCATATCCCCCTCAGCTCTCGGAGGAATATGTTCACGGTCACCTCGCCTATCCCTTTGCCCAGTCGTTTCAGCCTACTCTCTAAGTCCCGAGGATTCCTTGCTCTTCGGTGGAGGAGGTTCAGGTCCCCCCCATACTCCTGAAGAAGGTTTCCACATACCTCCAAGAGCTTGCTCGCCGTCTTGAAGTCATACCTCACATATCCCCCTCTATCCAAGACCTCCACCAACCCATCCCAATCCTTCTCCAAGATCTTCTGAGCTGAGTCCAAACCCTCCTTTTGAAACTCCCCAAATGTGCGGATGGCTACCCCCTCTGAAATCCTCGCCCCAAAAAGAAGGGAGGCCAGGAACCATTTAAAGAGATCGGTTGGGTTGAGGAACTTTAGGTTAATCCCCAAACCCTGGGAGTAACTACCACCTATATCCTCGATCAGCTTCTCGACCATTCTCATAAGACTTGCCTTAGTACTCATCCGACAAAAGATGAATATTCCCGATCCTCACCCTCTCCAGACCAGCCTCCTTAGCTGCCTGGAGGGCCTCCTCTGCGTGCCGGCGGGAGGTTCGGGGGAGGTCGTCCATCAGGAAGCAGGGGTAGAAAGCCAGAAGACTGTAAGGGATAGTAGGGTTGAGGGAAGCGATGAATCCGGCGATCTTGGATACTTCCTCTCGATCTATATACCCAGGAACTAATAGGGTGCTGGCCACCAGGAGGGGTGGATTAGGCCTTTCGCTGGCAAGATCAGCCAGCCACCGGAAGTTCTTCAAGGTTTGCCTATTGCTCACTCCACAGAGGGCAAGGTTTAACCCTTCATCGAATGCTTTAAGGTCGAATTTGATACATCCTCCGGACTCCAGGGAGAGTTGGGCCATCTCCTCCAGCAATCCTCTATGCATACTCCCATTTGTCTCCCAGCAGATCCTCAATATCCTCCCATCTCTCCTCTTTAGGACCAACCGGGAAGCGGCTAAGGCATGGGCCAACTGAGGGGTGGGATCTCCCCCAAAATAGCAGATACAGGCTGTCTTCTCCCTCACGGCAGCCGCAAGCTCTTGGGCGGATCTGGTTCCCTCTAATGGCTCCCTCCCCCTGAAATGCCAGTTTTGACAGTATAGGCAGTCGAAACTGCAGGCTTCATAGAAGACGGCTAAGTTCTCACACCCGTATTCAGGCCCATTGAAATAAGAGTAGCGGGGATAACCGGCTCCACTCCCCCCCGGGCAGACCCAATCGGCAACGCAATTGGTGGGCAAAGGGTCATAATACCAACTCACCACCCCCCTATCCCCTTCCCCACCAAGGTGAAAGAGCCTTCCCCTGCGGTTCTCCCGTAGTCCGCAGAACCCCTTCTCCCCCTCTGGGATCACGCATTGGTTTCCACAGATTCTGCATTTTACCCCGGCCTTGGCCTTAGGCACCCTGGTAGGAAGGCCGAAATCAAGCCTGGAAGCCCTATGGGCCTCCTCTATCCAGGGTCTAACCTGATTAAACCTGGCACGAATGCAGTCCAAGCATACAGGTAAGGATTGGGAGATAAGCCTTGAACTGCGTCCACAGGAAAGACACTTAGCCATCCCTTTTCACCTAAAAAGTGCAAAAGTTAAAATTACTTTTTTACCGATTTGTTAACCCGAATTATTCATAAATTTCGAATTTTGGGCTGGCAAATTGTAGATAAGCATATTATATTTCCGCCGGTTATAGATTTTGTGATCGGGTGCTCAGTTCTAAAAAGGAGTTCAGCATGGACAATGCTCCTCAGACTACTTTCCGGTTCTCCCCTATTGCCCATAAGTCTGTGGAGGCGGCCTTTGATGGAGGTGCCATCACTTCCGATGCAGGGGTTCTGTTGCTCCGGGA
>JAOZNS010000099.1 GCA_029933635.1 Candidatus Zixiibacteriota bacterium
AAAAATCAAAAAGATCGACCAGTTTAACCTAAGGCCGAAATCCTTGGGAAAGAAAATCAAGGGAACCACCATGATAAAAAGGGAGACTAAGAAAATACCTTTTATTTCTCCTTGGTAATTTGAACTCACCTTACCCCCTTTACTCTATGTTTCTATGAAGATGCTCCAAAAGTTCGTTTACCCTTATCCTCAGGGCACCCAGATTTGTCTGGGGGGCACAACAAAGCACAAGGGTCGTTAGCTCAAATTTGATTATCCAGAAGTCAATATTCTGGGTCTCAATGAAAATATATTCCCAATCTCCAAACCCAATTTTAACTGCTCCACCTTTCACACATCCAGTGATGCTGGCTACGGCTGCTCCCATCTGCTCGTCTTTGAAATTAGGGTCCAGTGCGCTTTCCAGCATAAGCCCATCCTCCCCCACCACCGCTGCTCCCTTTATTCCGGGCAACGACTTTAAATATCTCACTGCATCCTTAAGATCTACCACCTTTTCTATTCTCAAACGTTCCTGTGCGGTGATTACATCATAGCCAGGCTTGCTTAAATCTGCTTTTCGTTTCAGGTCTTCCAACAACTCAACCAGTGTTTGATTTTCCGGTTCAGCGGCTTTAAGTCTTTCCAAAATCTTTTTAGCATCATCAAATTGACCCTTCTTTAGAAGGATATTGACTAAAAGAAGCTCAGTGGATCTGGTTTTGCCATCCGATTGAACAGCTAAAGCCAGCTCCTTTTCCGCCTCCGAATACAGCCCCCTCTCCAAGTTAATCTTTGCCATCACCAGATGCCCGGGACCATAATCCGGGTGAAGCTTAAGTCCGCGCGTGCAAACATGAAAGGCTCTGGCAAGATCTCCCTTCTTACGATAGGCATCTGATAAAGCCGCAAAAATCAGGGAGTTAGGGTTACGAGAAAAAATCTCCTCACATTTGGAGATTCTCTCCTCCAGCTGAGCACTCGATCGCATAAAGCCTCTTTGCTATGATGCACTCCAACTACAGAACTCGACGCAAGTTGAAAACTCATCCTCAGCGCCGAAACAACTCTCACAGATGGCCGTGTAAAACAAATGGAAAAGCCGTAAAAATATGACTACTAACTTTATCGACAGACAAATCCTGTTACTTAAGTTTGCCCCAGCAAAAAATAAGGTTAAGCCCTCTGTCCTTTTATACTTGAAGCAAAATGATGGAAAGCGGGGTTGGCTTTAAGAGAAGCAAGAGTCAGCTTAAGACCTTCTTTATAAGGTAAATGCCTGAGGCTAAAAAGATCACAAACAAAAGTCGAAAGGTTGAGATTATGCTTGGAGAGATCTTTAACCAACCAAGACTCTCCGAAAGACCGAGAAGTTGTGCCACCAATAGAAGGATGAAGGAAAGCGAAAAAAGGGTCCATCCAGAAGCCAATTGGCCATCCTTCAGGAATGATCTAACACGGATTGATAAAAGAAAACAGACAAACGTCCCCATCAGAAGGGAAATATTCAAAAGCGAAGAGGACATGGATGAAAAAACACCTCTAGGAGCACCTGATTCTAAAAGATCTTCGCCTGGGTGAGCACAAAGAGCCTCTCTGATAAGAAGAAACATCAAACAAAAGAGGCTACCACAAGTGAGCCTTTTGATTGTTTTATTCTTTAAACACTTAAAACTTTTCTCTATATACATCGCTTAGCTTTCCTAAGTGTTTTTAGAAGTTCATCTTCCAATTCATACTCCTTGGCCATCCACCTTTGTTCAGCTATCACCCCAGCCGTTTCCTTCTTGATCTGAGAGATAATCTGTTGGGCTAGGTTCTTCCCCAGACTCTTAGTAAGTGCGGACAAAAATTCCAAAAGCAAATCATTTAAACCATCTATCAGCTTGTGGAATCTGACAGGCAGAAGCATTTTGTATGTTGAGTTTCCCAAGGGACGAAAGTCCAGGAAGTTCTCAGAGCTTTCTAACTTCTCCAAAATGGGGTTCAAAGACTTTTGATCGTCAAAGCATCTTTTCAAGATCTTTTTTGCCCCCTCTCCCAGTTTTTGGGAAGCCATTCTTTCGATGATCTGGTAAGATTTCGAATAAAGTTTAATTATCAAAGCTAAAAGAAGTTTCGCATCGTCAATCTTTTGGATTTTCGTTTTCTTCCCTCCTTCCTCCACCAACCCCGATCTGATCAGGTTGTATAAAGCCTTCCGAGTTTGAAATTCGCTTAAGGGGCTCATTTGTAAAAGTTCAGGGACGGTCCTTTCCCCATCGATTAAGTGGAGCAATTGTAGCTCTTGGATGGTCAGGGTCAATTTATCAGACTTTATCTGAGGATTTTTGACCAATTTGAGTTTTACGTCATCCGCTGGAAGGACTTGCTGGATTTGTATCCATTCATCTATCCTCTTGGTTCCCTCCATTATCACATTTAAGGTATTGAGCTTAACGGTGATTTGTTCTGCAGGAGGCAATTTTCCCTCATAGAAGGTGAACTCCCCGGAATTCCAGCCAAAAGTATTATACACTATCTCCTCTATCTGCCAGTGCAACAATTTTATTAATTCCTCCTTGGTTAGGATGCCTATCTCCATAAGAATGGTTCCCAATCTTTTTCCGGTCAGCTTCTGCAAGCTCAAAACCCTTTCCAGCTCCCTTGGGGATATCCTTTTTCTGGCTAAAAGCAGGTTTCCCAAAAGCTCGCTTTCCTTTCCAGAGGAAGAGGCGTAAATGATGCTTCCCTTCATGAAATATATTTCCCTTTTTTGGTTATCTCGGGAGATCAGAAGCATGCCGGTTTTTCCAGCTCCATTAATCAACTGCAAAAGATCGGATAAAGGCACCGTGCTCAGATTTCCTGTAAGTCCTGCCTCTTTAGTTTCGACGTTCATGCTCACCAAGGAACGTAAGGTTTAACTGCTCCACCCAACTTCTTACCTTATTCAAATAATTCTATTCATACAATATTAATCGGGAGAAGTCTTTGAGTTCTTAACTCCGCCAGCTAAGAGATTTTACCCACTCCTCTTTACGTCGGTTAAAGTTGCACTCTTTAATCTACCCTTAAGATCATGGACAAAAAAACCAGAGCTCATTTGAGTGAGACTCTGGCTTTTTCTTTTTTCTATGTTCTTGGAAGAGGTTGGTAAGATATTTTTCTCTGAACTTATTTTCTATCTTTTGGGCTCTTCTTGTCGGTTCTTTTTACTTTTGGCTCCTTCTTCGATGCTTTCATCTTTAGTACCTCCTCCTCGGGTGCCCGATTGGAAGGGCTTATCTTTTCAGGTATTTTCTTCGAAGGAAGAAGGGGTCTCTTTTTAACCGTTCTTTCCCGACTTTTGCTCAATTTTCTTTCCAGTCTATCATCGATACCGTTGTTATTCTTATCAATAAAATAATCGTATTTCTCCTTCTTCCTGATGGTCCTAAATCTTACTCCGCTCCTCTCTGATTTTTGAGGAACAAGCTTTTGGGGAGTCTCACTTCTCTGGATGATCTTCTCAAAAGAGGAAAGGTCTTGATACCTTTCCTTCCTTTTGGTTTTTTCTTTGATTTGCTTGAATTCAACAGGTTTTTTCTTATCCTCTGAGCCTTTGCTTTTGGGACCGCGATCAATTGCCCAGGCTGAAGAAAGAAAAGCCACCGTAGTTAGGACGCACACAAAAACGACAAAGATCCTCTTCTTCATTTTTCTCACCTCTCATCATCGATTTTTTGAACTAGGCCTTGATTAATCGGAAACATTAAACCACACAAGAACTAACATAGCCTCGCTTCGCCAACCTGTCAATACATATCTTAAGAAGTTTTTACTCATTCATTTGCTTCCTTCTCAGAGAAGGTCGAATTCTACAACTATTGCTACCTACTTGGTAACGAGGGGAGCCTTTCATCTTTTTCTCTTCACCGCTTTACTCTTCTTTGCTACTTTGATACGGTTATTTTTGATGAAATGAGCTGATTTTGTAACTCTTTTTTCTTTCTTGCTTATTCTTGTCTTAGGTTTTGGACTTTTGTCTTTATCAAATTTCTCCGTTACCCGGGATGGCTGTTTGAAACTGGTAAACTTAAGCTCTCCTTTTATTTTTCTTAATATCTTGCCTTCTGTCTTGACTTTCTTTACTTTTATTTTTCTTTTGCTTTTGAGCTTACCTTTTTCCGGGGTCAGGGGGTTCCTTATGCTCTGCGTTTTTATCTTCTCTGTTTTGTTTGTCTTTGCCTTGGAGGGAACAAGAAAACTCATAGGACGATCTTTGACTCCTCTTCTCTTCCCCTTAAATTTCTTCTCCTTTGAGACCTGAGAGTTTTCAACCTGATATACCCTTCTCTTATCTGCATGATGAATCGGCCTTATCAACCCACCTGTTGTGCTTATTCCTCGTCTCCTTTTAGCCTTTTCCGCTCGATAGCTTTTTACCACGAACCTCTCATTTACGAATCTGTATCGGTCGTAACAATCGGGCCAAATGGTGATGGTGCAATCTCGTCTTATGCGAATCCAGTCCCTCCATATCCAGCATCCGCGAAACCAAAAACTCACATAATGTCTTCCAACCACCAGAGCTGGAATGGTTATGGGTGTGATCCCATAAAATGCTCCATCGATCCACACCTCCACTCCCCGAGGATAACCGAAATAAACCCCTCCCCAGATTAGGTCCAGCGGGCGGTCCACATATACCTCTCGGGGCCAGTAATACCATCTGGGATATCGGTATTCTACACTGAATATGCATATATCTGAGGCATAATCAAATGGGGCAATTTCAGCATTTACCTCCGCCATGAATTCATATGGATCTTCTCCATCCAGAGCATATGCATATATTTCACCCTCATATGTATATTCCCCGGGAAAGTTTGGAAGATCCAAAGGCTGCAAGCTGGCGACAGCTTGGATATACTCCACCCCCCTTGGGCCATTAACGGTCAACTGGTATTCATCAAATCGGTCTGGAATTCTATAAACTCTCCCCCCTTCCACATATGCCCCATCCCAGACATCATAGGGGTACAGCAGATGAACATATCCTCTGGTGTCTATGTTGTAGATTACCAGATAGCAATCCCGTGAGGTCTGAAAATATACTTTTATCTTTTCCCCGGGATAATAGGTGGCTCCCTCTCCCTTATCCACCCAGACATCCACATCTAAATATGGATGAAAGATGCTTCGTCCTCTCACTCTAAATGAATTATCATAATCGGTATGAAGTATCCCCCCACATCCATCAGCTAAGCTGGATTTTACTGAGAGCCACCCCGTCAATAAACTTAACCCAAAAATCAAAAACCCCATATACAATTTATTTATTCTCAACATAATAAAGCTCCTGTTTTAAGTCTTTCTATAACTATCTAATCATTCTTATCTTCTTCAATTCCTCTTCAATATCTCATCTCAATCTCATCTCAGAGCCTCTTGGCTTGATCTGCCACTTATCCTGAGATAATTTTCCGCATGTGGTGGTCTGGAGATAAGCTCTTGATTTCCAGGGTCAATTTGATATGCCCAGTCAAAGATGATTCCATAGGATCTGGTAAATCCTTCCACCCTGAGCTTGGCAAAATGGTTGTCTCCGGTCCAGATTATATAAGAATGTCCAAGTATCACCTCCACCCAACCCAGAGTAGACCAGCCTTCTGTGGGTGACCAGTCCACATCATCTAAATCATCTGTATAACCGAAATCTTGAATATCAGTCAAATCATCTGTAACACACAAGAAGTAAACTCCAAAGGAATTATCAAAGTCCAGATAAATATCCGCATTGGCATCATCATAGCACACCACCTTTCCCTTTGAAAAATCGAAACCAGAAGCTTCAGGAGCCCAATGATAATCATGGATTATTTGATCGAAACCCTCCGGTCTGGGGGTGTCATAAGCCACATCTGAAAATTCACTTTCGTTTCCGTGCGTATCTGTGGCTGTTATAGTATAAAAATAGGTGATACCATTGTTTACCTCCAGATCAACATATTCAGCTATCTTCGTTTTGGCGATCCTGCAGTAATAATCATCTCCCTCCACCCTTCTGTATATGCGATATTCTTTAAAATCTTTCTCGTCATTTTCTTCCCAACATAAATACACCGCCTCATCTCCGGTGATGCTGTAAAGTCCCTTTGGCACCGATGGTGGGGTATGATCTGTCCTGATTATATAAACCTCATCTCCGCACCCAACCAAGAGAAAAACCAAACCAACCAAAAATATCAGATTCAACAAAGCCTTTTTCATTTTTACTCCTCTTGGAAATCTCTACACTGACTTTTCTAAAAGCCACCATCTTTTTATTTTTAAAGCAAACCTAGTGCCAACCTTGTTTTGTTTAAAGTTTAACTTTAAATCTTCACCTTATCTGTTGAAATTTCAAAAGGTTAATATTGTGCGTAGTTAAACGATGTTCCTACTTTTTTCTTTGCTCAGCACAAAATTTGTTCATCGCGAAAAGTAAATTGTGCAAAACGAACTGAAGTGGAATATTTCTTTAGATAGGACAGGGCTGAATGGTTACGAACTCAGTTCAGGGAAAGGAGGAATATCCCAGCTAAGATCAAAAGGGAGGCAAGAAATCTTATCATTCCATATCGTTCCTCCAGAAAGAGACTTCCCAAGATCACTCCGAAGACTATGCTTATGTTTCTTGCCGTCCCCAAGTAGCTGACCTTGCTCATCTGCAAAGCGAAAAGGAATAATGAAGCGCTGATAAATCCAAAAAGTCCTAGTAGGAGAAGAGCCTTCAGGTTGCGCCTGAATTCTTCTATTATCTGAAAAATGTTCTTCTTCAGGCACAGAAAGATCACCAGATCCAAGGTCATGAAGGCAATTATTAGATAATACAGGGTGAACGGGTCCACCATTTCCAGATTTTTTTTGTTAATCAGCGAGTAAGTTGCGGTGCATGCTCCTGCCCCCATAGAGAAAAGAAAAGGTTTGCTTTTGAGAGCCTTGAATGGGAGGAGCAGGTAAGAGACTCTGAAGGATGGAAGATGGATAACATAAGAGCCAAATATGGCAATAAAAATCCCCAGAAACCCCAGATAGGATACATCTTCATTTAACAGAATCAAAGCGAAAATCAATATGAATATGGGTCCGAAGCTCCGAGCCACCGGAAAGACTAAGGAGAGATCTTCTTTATCATAAGCTTTTGTTATCAATAGGTAGTAGATCATGCCGGTCCCCCCACAGGCTAAGATTCCCACCCAAGACCAAAAGGTAACAGGAAGCATTCCCTCCCCTAAGAGGCTTCGTCTCCATCCAAAGACGGGAAGATAAAGGGCGAGGCTGATCAAAGATGCACCGGCTACGAAAGCAACTTTTCTTTTGCTTCCCTTTATCAAAAGATTTAAAGCCGCCTGAAGAAAAGCGGAGACACCAACCAATAATAGTGCGGTAAGTGGCATAAAAAAAGAGCTAAAAAGGTCAGAATCTCAAGATCAAAAAAGCTTCAGAATTGACCGGCCATCTCCAAACATTCTCCTTCAATTTAATTCATATTTTTTAATTGGAAAGCAGAAATTCACCTGACCACAGCTTCAATAAAGGTAAAAATTTAGCGATCCTTCCTTTACCTTATCCATGGTGTGGGAGACGAATTGTTTTAGAAGAATTGGAACCCAATCAAAAAGCTTTACGTTCTTCTCGGATAATAAAAGGCGCCCTTCATAGGGTCAGCAATATTCCAGTCAGGATAAGAATTAAAGCGATGATTTTTTTGAAGGCGTTCTGGTTGATCTTGGTTTGCAGTTTTGCTCCCAGATAAAGACCTATCAACAAAAACGGCACCAGATATAAGACGAATCTGATCACCTCCATGGTGATCAGCTTATTGAGAGAGAACAAAACCAGCCGATAACAGGCATCTATGAAGAATATGCCATAAAGCGTTGATCTAAAGATCTGTTTATCCTTCAATTGAAAGCCAAGGTAAAGCACCAGAGGTGGACCGTTCAAACCAAACATAGCCCCACTGCATCCACCGGCAAATCCAGAAATCGGTGCCCAGATTTTACTTATTTGCTTTTTTGCTCCGTCATCCTCCAGTATTAATATCCTTAGGGCAAATAAGATCACCACCACTCCAAATATTCTTTTCAACACTTCGTTCTCAAAAGAGACCAAAAAATAGGTTCCCATTGCGGTCCCGATTACCAAACCTGAAAGAAGCAAAAAAGCGTTTTTCTTATCAATGAGCCTTCGGGTTTGTGTAACTAAGAATAGGCCCGAGATGAAATCAAATAATAAGAATACCGGAACGATGAACTTAATCTCTAAAAATAATGCCAGAAGCGGGATGGCAAAAAGGGCGCTGGCAAAACCGGAGAATCCCTTGATAAGGTGTCCGATTAAGACAACAGTCCCAGCCAGGAAAACTATCTGAATTGGAGTCATAAGCGAGAAGTAGGAAGGCGATATTAGGTAAAGCGATGCTTCAGCGTGAAGATAATTTAGAATGCTTAAAAATTAGATTGATGCCAAAACTAATTCGATTCTGAAACGATGCACTCCTCCAGCAATTGATTTAACTTCTCATCTTCGTATTTGAACTTCTTGACGATGTTTCTGGCTGGTCGGGAGAGACGTTTATAGCCCCATCTCATTCTGAAGAGGGTCTCCTCTTCTGTGTTTCGCTTAAAGTAGAAAGGTAGATTGATCTGGAAGAAGGAAATCCCATCTGCATCGTTTAACACCGACAGTTCCCGGTCTTTGTCATTCCCCGATTCATGTTGTTCCACTAGATAAATTATTTTATTTTTTAAGCTCCCATTCAGAGGATATTTTTCCAGAATCTCTGTGATGATCTTAGCACTGTTTGAGGCATGAGCCTTCTTGAATGCAGAGTAATCTTTATATTCAGCCCTTTTAACCTTCCTTTGGTCAAAAGCTCGTTCCACATCATGAGCCAAGGCGGCAATCTGCAAAGCCCAGTTTGCATCCGGTTTCAGTCTTAAAACCCATTCTCTGACGTTCTTAGCATGCAGGTAGTCCTCCGGAATGCTGGAATGGGATATGATCTCCAAAATCTCCTGCTCGATTTTCTCGAGGGTGTGCATATGCATATCTTAGAACGAATAATCTGCGAATAGATTCAATATTGGTCAGCAAAGCTAAAACGATAAGGGTCAGAAATAGCTGATTGACCAATGCACCTACAAACACGATGAACAGTCTGATGTCCCGCCCCACTCTAAAAGATTTCCTATTTTGCCAAAAGTTTTTATTTGATATCTCTTCATCATAAGGTAAAGCTGTGTAGCTGTTCATGAATGTGCCGATGAAGGCTAAGAAGCCAATCAGCCAGATGAGATTATCCGATTTTGCTAACCAGCAGGCATGGGTTATACCAAGAATGATAAGTCCATCCGCATACCGATCCAATACCCGATCAAGCCATTTTCCAAATTGAG
>JAOZNS010000005.1 GCA_029933635.1 Candidatus Zixiibacteriota bacterium
TCTCTTCCAAAACTCACCGGTATTATCAGGAGGAGAAGCTTCATTTTTATGGGATGATGGTGGCGCCAGTTTTAGTTACCTGTGGATGGGAATTCTGGGATACCTACATTGATAACTTAGAGAAGGTCACGCCCGAGAGGGTGCAGGTTGTGGCGCAGAAATACTTATCAGACCCGAAATATATTGCAACGGTGGTGAGACCAAAACAGTAGGTCAAAATATAGAATGAAGCCGAAGCATCTTACTTCAGCCGAACTAAAAAATCAAACAAAGGCTTACCATTTTATAAAGGTAAGCTATAAGATTGACCTTTCAAAACCCTTAAACCACTGATCATCTGAGAAAGATAAGTTGACCGGGAGGAAAAAATATGAAAAAGATATATCTTGTTCTTCTGTTTTCTTCTTTTTGTTGGCTTACCTGTGGAGGGCAAGCTTCAAAGAACCTTATTAAGCAAAAATTGCCTAATGGTCTGATCATAATCGTAAAGAGCAACCCCGATTCAAGGGTATTGGGGATAAACGTCTTGGGCAAAAACCGATCCGCCATGGAGCCGGAGGACAAAGCCGGCATCGCTGATTTTACCAATCGCATGTTGCTTAAGGGAACCGAGACCAGATCAGCAGAAAGGATCTCTGAGGAGCTTTCCAGCATCGGAGCTGAAATCACCTTAGGAGACAATCCCTGGATTCCCTATGATGATGTCTACACCACGCATTCATACACCTTCATCAAATTCCAAACCATAGATGAATTTGCGGATAGGGGGATTGAACTTCTTTCGGACCTGATAAAGAACCCTACGTTTCCAGAGAAGGAGATTGAAAAGGTTCGAAAGGAGATGATGATGATTTTAGGAAGACAAAAGGGAAACACCCGACAGATTGCAAGAAAGCTTTTTTTCGCATCTCTTTTTAAAGAACACCCTTATGGTAAACCCGTAGAAGGAACCCCCCAGACTGTAGGATCTATAACCCGAGATGATCTGTTGGAGTTTCATCAAAAATTTTATTCTCCCAATAATATGATCATCGCTGTGGTTACCAATCTGCCGGCAGATGAGATGATGGAAAAAATCAAAGATGCGTTCGGTGATATGCAAAAGGTGGATTTTCCGCCACCCGATATTCGTGCACCCCAGAAGCCAATCTCTTCGGTAAAGGCAGAGGAAAGGTTGGAGAAAAAACAGGTATATATCTATCTGGGGGAGCCACTTCCTGGAATCTTTTCTCCTGATGTCTTTGCTTTGAAGGTGATGAATTCGATTCTCTCCTCCCGTTTGGGCTTGAACTTAAGGGAAAAACAAGGTCTGGCTTATTCGGTTGGCTCATCAGTAAATTTTGACAAAGGGTTTGGCTGGTTTGTTGCCTCAATTGGCACCAGACCGGAGAACTACGATAAAGCTCTGAACGGAATTCTGATGGAGATGGAAAAAATCAAAAAGGAAAAGGTGAGTCCGGAAGAATTGGAAAAGGCGAAGAATGGAATCTGGGGAAGCATGTTGTTTTATCGGCTCTCTCGCGTTAATCAGGCGTTCTTCATGTCGGTGAATGAATTCAAAGGGGTGGGCTACGACTATGACGAGGAATTTATCCAAAACATAAGGAAAGTTACCACCGACCAGGTCAAACAGGTGGCGGAAAAATATCTGGACACCCAAAATTATGTTTTAGCGGTGGTAGGGAAGACGTAGTTGTCTTTTTTTCTTTTTCGGGCAGAGCAAGCTTTGCTACGACAGTGCGTAGGGACAGGGTTTATCCCTGTCTGAAGACAGGAGCGGACACCCTCAAGGGCTGCCCCTACGAGTCCTTCACCCTTCCTTTTACTCCTTCCATCGGTTGATTGAGACTTACCAGTCGATTCCCACACCGATTTCATAGGGATTTTTGCCCTCAGGATCGGTCTTCGGGCTGATCCAGCGGGCGTGGTTTTTAGCATATGGCTGGTTGTATGTATCGTTCCCATCGCCGTCTATAAATATTCCAAACACCTGAAGGAATTCACGTGCTCCCTTCTTGGATACATTTGCCCGACCCAGGGTTGTTCCGCCATGAGTGATGTAGACATCTTCACCGAGGTGATCATGAAATATTCCCATACCGTTAGCGTTGCCTCCGCCCAAGGAGAGGTTGGGTGCAAAATAGGTATCGTTTCCGCTTCGCTCATTCAGGTAACCGATGGTGAAATCGTGCCCTGCTCCCATAGCCATATTCATGCTGGCTGTATATTTATCATTGCCACCGAAATCATCCAGATAGCCCACGGCAAAGTGAGCCCCTGAACCTTGCACATACCAGACTCCGTTATAGGTATCGTCACCCTCACCATCCAGAAGCAGACCCACAGAGAACCAATAGGCACATCCTTGAGCAAACAATCCTGCAGAATAGAGGTCCTCTCCTTTCATGTCACAAAGGATTCCCACACCTCCGGCCCAGCTATGTCCATCTATATAATCTGCTCGCTTCCCAAAACCCACCCCCTGAGCAAGCGAGGAATTGTGCTCCTTGGTTTGGGATGATGGGTTGATGAGGACGCTATCCTCCGCGATATATTTATCATCTCCCTCAAAGTTGATCAGAAGCCCACACCCCTTGCTGTAGCCGAATCCCTGTGAAGCAATTATGCAGTAAAGAGAATCATTGCCTGAACTGTCTGCCAGTATGCCTATTCCAAAAGCTCCACAGCCCTGGGCGTAGCTTTCTGACGCATAGATGTCGTTGCCTTGGTAGTCAAGCACAATTCCTACACCAAAAATCCCGGCACCTTGGGTAAGGGCCCAACCCTTGTAGTGATCATCGCCCGCTTTGTCAATTATTGTTGCCATACCCATCACTGCCCCTCCTATTCCTGGTTTAGTAGAATCAGTTGATATGTACTGATCATCGCCGGAAAGATCAATTATTGCCGAAAGAGGATAGCTCTGGGGATAACCGGAAAAGCGATAAACGTCATTGCCCCCACCATCCAAGATTAAAAGAGGGGGAACAGGATATTCATAGTTGTCGCTTTTGGCGGTTCCAATCACCATCAACCCTCTTTCAGTCATTATCTCGGTTTTTGCTTCAGGAAAGGTGGCAAGCTCCAGCGAATCCGTCATTCTTTTGAGCACCTCAGCCAGATCCTGTGCGCCGGCAAATAGACGGCTGAAATCAACCCTTGGCACCAGCTCCTCTATAAAGCGATCTAACTTTTCGTTTTCTTCCACGAAATAGTCAAAAAGCTGTTGTCGGGATATCTGTTTCTCTATCTCTTTCACTGCGGTTATAAACAGATGGCTGGTGTCGGCAATCAGGGAGTAGAAAAGATCGATCTCGTTTCGGAGCAAGGAGAACTCCTCCCCCGGCAGAACGTTTTTGTCTCTTGTGATGGATGGCTTTGGGATTGAGTCGGGGTAACTTATATATCTCTCCAGTTGATCACCTATCAGCCCTCTGTGTACCGGACAATCGATTCGTGCTCCGGCCCACGAGAGGAGTGCAGTAACATTGGTGACGTTATTGGAAAACCTATGCAAGTTCAGCTGACCATATTTGGGCAGTTTGAAGGGGTTCTTATGAAACATGGTGAAGTAATTGGTGCGCCACCTATCACCTCCCCAGTTAGCCATCTCGTCCTGATCGAATCTAACTTGATTATAGCTCAAGCCCACCTGAACCAAGGCACTATCAAACAGGCTGAAATCATCTGCACTGGCTGAGTTTAAGGTAAAGGAAACTAACAGGAGTGCTAAAATACTTCTCATGGGTTACTCCTTTCAGTTTTTTTGATCCTTAACATAACAAATTAGATCACTGAAAACCAGCGGATTTTTTGCAAAGATTCCTTGGATGAGATAATCAAACCTTCAGGAAATTGAATGAGCACAAAAAACTTGCCTTGGTGAGCGGTCTGAATGTAATCTGTTAATTTATCCGAAGGACAGGGACAGAGAACATCAGCAACCCTATCTCTTAGAATGGCTTTCCAATACCTCCCTTAATAATTCCCGAAAGAGAGCCATAAAGAAGCTTGGCTTTTTAACTGGATATTTTCTTCAAAAGAAACCCCCCACTCCTTTTCAAAGGGAGAGGAGGGTAGGATATAGCAAAATCAGTCCAGTCTTTTAGCGTCTTTAAGTGAAGAAGGTGTTGGGCTTCTGTGTCACTTCAGAGTGGGATTGGGTGATCTCATTCCCTGGATGATTGCGGTTCCACCTCCCACATATTCACCGTCTGCATTATATACGCTGATGGTGTAAGTTCCCGGATCGAGGTCGTAGATGGTGGTGACAACGTCAAAGTAGCACATGCAATAGCAGGGATCTCCAGATGTTTGCTCATATAAATTGATGACATGATCCATCTGTTCCACCTCGGTTGTGATTTCGAAACAACAGTTGTAAAAAGCGTCGGCATGCAACACCGTGATGTCATTTCCAGAGACGGTGATTATTATGCTGTCTGGATCAGGATAGGTAGGCACCTGTTTGCAATCGCCCTTGATTAAATGATTAGCCGGGACCTTTGCAGGCTCTGCTTCGCTTAACCTGCTTTCAGCAAAAGATGCCAAGAAGACCAACATGCACAGCAGAAACACACCCATTAAGGTTTTGCTTCTCATGGATAACTCCTCTCTTTTTGAATTTTGGAAAATTAGAGTCTTTACCTGAAAATAAACTGACAATAAAGATATACTTCATTTTCAACCTACTGTCAAGATGTTTTATGAAAAAATCTTTGCAGAAGTCCTGCATGCTCTGGTATTAAAGAAAGAATGGTCTTTTTGTCCCCTCAGCAGGCGCAGATTTGTAGAAGAAAAAAATTGACAAAGATGGTTCAAATGTTATATTAATTCGATATGTTACAAATTTCACAAGCACAAGCAAAATATTATATAGAATCCAAAATAGCTTCTGGTATGATCGCAAAAGAACCATGGTTACAGGAGGGAAAATGCCTATAGTCGATTCCAGGACTGGCAAGGCGAGAAGAAACTATAGCTTAGAGGAGTTGATTGAGGCGGCAAATCTGATGCGGGGATACAACATGATCTGTTTGTGTGCGGCTGGATCCGGGCACTCGGGTGGAACCATGTCCATAATGGATATCACCGCAGCTTTGTATCTGCATGTGGCCACCCATGATCCAGAGGATCCCTTCTGGGATGGAAGAGATAGAATCATCTGGTCCACCGGACATAAGGCTCCTTCCTTATATCTGGGTCTGGGGATGGCGGGATATTTCGATGTGGAGGAGGTGGTCAAGTTAAGAAAGCTTTATAGCCCTTTTCAAGGTCATCCCCATTGGCTGAAACTTGCCGGGGTGGAGGCTTCAACCGGATCCTTAGGACAGGGACTGAGCATTGCCAATGGAGTGGCTCTGGCGGCAAAACTCCAGAACAAAAGCTATCACGTTTTCTGTCTTACCGGCGATGGGGAACATCAGGAGGGGCAGATCTGGGAGGCGGTGATGGAGGCGGGCAATTTTAAGTTGGATAATCTCATCAATATATTGGATAAAAACCGCTTGCAGATCGACGGCTGGGTGAAGGACGTGATGGACATAGATCCCATAGTTGATAAATATAAAGCCTTCAAATGGAACGTGATGGAGATAGATGGTCACGATATGAAGCAGATCGTGGAGGCGCTCGAAAAAGCAAAACTCCATAAGGGTCAACCCACCGTAATCGTTGCCCATACTGTGAAGGGAAAAGGTGTGGACTTCATGGAGAATGTTGCCGGTTGGCATGGGAAGGCACCAGTCTGTGAGCAGATGGAGAAAGCCTTGGCACAACTTAAGGTTGATCAAAAGCTCGATTATAAAAGATTGTTCAAAAAGGCGGATGATTACCAGGCTGAGGTGACCAAGAAGTTAGAAGCTAAAATGCCCAAATTCAAAAAAGACTACTTCTGGAATATGCAGAAGAACATGAAGGTGGAAATGGATCCCACCCGAATTGGGTTCGGGCGCGCTCTGGACAAAGGAGGAGATGACCCTCGGGTGGTCTGTTTGGGCGCGGATATCTCCGGCTCCATTGCCATCAGTAAATTTTATGAAAAGCACCCTGAAAGGAAAAAGAGGTTTTTGAGCATGGGCATTGCCGAACAGAGTGGCACCGGGGTGGCGGCCGGCTTGGCTAAGGAGGGAATGATTCCGGTGTTTGGCACCTATGGGGTTTTCTCTGCAGGAAGAAACTTAGACCAACTGCGAACCACAGTATGTTATGGAAATTTCAATGTGTTGATCGCCGGAGCACATGGGGGGGTCTCGGTAGGACCGGACGGTGCCACCCACCAGGCGTTGGAAGATCTTTTCCAGATCTGTGGATTGCCCAATATGCATGTGGTGGTTCCTTGTGATTCGATCGAAACCGAAAAAGCCACCGAATATCTTTTGTTTGAGATCAAGGGACCTAAATACATTAGATTTGCCCGGGAGGCAACGCCGATCGTTACGGATGAGAAGACCCCGTTTAAATTCGGGGAGGCGAACATCTACAGGTTCAGGGAGGAGAAGGAAAAGTTTAAAGATGCCTTTGAGGTCAAACTGGCATCCGAATATGTCTCTGAAGGTGAGGATTTGACCATCATTGCCTGTGGTCCTGAGGTTCCGGAAGCCATGCGTGCGGCCTGGATATTAAAGGAAGATTTTGGCCTAGAGACCCGCATCATAAACATGCATACCTTAAAGCCTCTGGATGAAGAGTCCATAATCAAGGCTGGGCAGGAAACCGGAATTATCGTGACGGCAGAAGAGCACCAGGTGGGCGGATTCGGTAACAGAGTAAGCGGGGTTATCTCCCAGGCGACCCAGCTTTACAAAACTCCCCTCCTTTTTGGAATGATCGGGGTCAAGGATAGATTCGGAGAATCCGGCAAACCATGGGAGCTGATAAAAGAGTTTGAGGTTTCGGGTGAACACATCGCCCAGATGGCAAAACGGCTTTATGATATAAAGAAGGAAGGATAAATTGTGACCTCCTGCCAATATTTTCATTTCCCTTAAAGCAAATAATAAAGTGAGAAGCGCTATGGCAGGAGAAAAAAATCGCTATCGGAGGATCTATGAGGTTAGCTAAAAGAATGTCCAGATTGGGAACTGAGACCGCCTTTGAGATTTTAGCCAAAGCCAAGCAACTGGAGGCAAAGGGGAAAAGTATCATTCATTTAGAAATCGGCGAGCCTGATTTCGACACCCCCAAAAACATAGTCGAGGCCGGGATAAGGGCATTAAAAGAAGGAAAGACCCATTACGGTCCCTCTGCAGGACTTCCGGAGGTTCGGGAGGTGATTGCCAAGCACATATCCGACACCAGAAAGATAGAAGTAAACCCGGAACAGGTGGTGGTCACACCGGGGGCTAAACCAATCATGTTTTTTGCCCTGATCGCTTTGGTTGACGAGGAGGATGAGGTTATATATCCCAATCCCGGTTTTCCCATCTACGAGTCGGTGATAAATTTCATCGGAGCTAAGCCGGTTCCCATTCAGTTAAGGGAGGAGAATGATTTTCGTCTGGATACGGATGAACTAAGGAGACTGGTGACCGACAAGACCAAGATGATTGTGATCAATTCCCCTCAAAACCCTACCGGAGGGATTCTCACCCAGAATGATCTTAAGGACATTGCCGAGATTGCACTTTCCAAGGATATCTTCGTTCTATCTGACGAGATATACAGCCGGATCATCTACGAGGGCACCCATCACAGCATTGCCTCCTTTCCGGGAATGCAGGAGAGAACCATAATTTTGGACGGATTCTCCAAAACTTACGCCATGACTGGCTGGAGGTTGGGATACGGGGTGATGCGAGAGGATCTGGCAACCTTGATCGCCAAGTTGCAAACCAACTCTAACTCCTGCACCGCCACATTCACCCAGATGGCAGGCATCGAGGCGCTTACTGGTCCACAGGACGAGGTGGATAGGATGGTGGCCGAGTTCAAAAAAAGAAGAGATGTGGTGATCGAGGGTTTAACCGCCATTCCCCGTATAAGCTGTAATACTCCAAAGGGGGCCTTCTATGTGTTCCCCAACGTGAAAAAGATCGGATGGGAGGTTAGGAAGCTGAGTGATTTTCTTCTGAACGAGGCTGGGGTAGCAGTCCTTTTTGGAACCTCATTTGGGAAATATGGAGAGGGGTATATCCGCATCTCCTACGCCAACAGCGTTGATAACATAAAAGAGGGATTATCTCGGATGGAAAAGGCTCTCCGAAAGATAAAATAAATTGGGCCCCGTATGAGGCTTCGGGCGCGATTCTCAAAGATGAAAACCAAAGATGTAACCTGAAGGGAATACTGACTGAAACAAAAATATTTTAAATCCAAATCTTCCCCCTTCCACATAGGATAGGAGAAGCCCCTTTTTTGGGATAAGATATCTCTGAAAACTCCTTTTGTCTACAGGATCAGTGGGACAGCGCTGGAAGACCTGCCTCGGGGATGAGAGTTTTTGATCTTCCGTAGATCGGTCCCCTCGTCCGACCACTTGCTTCATTTTTTTAGAAACCCTAATAAAAAAGCTTGACAAAAAACAAAATAACATTAATCTGATGTAAGTCTACTACGGTGGAGTCATCGGATAGACCTCTTTCTTGTGACCTCTGAAGCTGGTGGTCAAAAAGTTAGTTTTTTGGCTAAATTGATAAAGGGTTGGTGTACACTTTAAGAGTCCTTCTAAATTTGCATCCTAAACTTTTCTGGCTTTGTGTCGATCATATAACAGGTGAATCGACAAAGACTTAAATGGACAGAAGAGTAATTTTTCAAGGATGTAAATCCGTGTTAAAAAAGTTGCATCCCCACACGTCTCAAATTGCGCAGTTTTTGACCCAGCAGGTTTTTCCTACAGCTTTGAAGATTGAAAAAAACTGTGACCAAGATTGTAAGGCCAAACGGTTGATACCAACTTTCATGGGATAGAAAAGCCTAAAGTTAAAAAGTCTAACTCAAACGATCATCCTATAGGCAAAATTTTAAGATAAACCTTTCATGTAAAGGAGGTGAGTGACCCAGAGCAAAAAGATGATGTTTTGGTCATTTTTTGAAAGTGAACCTTTCAACAGGAGGAAGATAAATTGAAAGGAAAAGATCTACTGAAGCTGACGCTTGCCGGAACCATGCTTGCTTTTGTTTTCCTCTCCCTGGTCTTTGCCGGAACTACAGGGAAGATATCCGGCGTGGTTAAGGACAAGGAGACCGGCGAGCCTTTGCCTGGCGCAAGCATTCAGATAGTGGGCACCCATATGGGCGCGGCAACAAACGAGAAGGGGGAGTATTTCATAATAAACATTCCTCCGGGCAAGTATACGGTTAAAGCCACCTTGATTGGATATGCCACTATGGAGGTTCAAAATGTAGATGTCACCGTGGATTTGACCACCTCCCTTGATTTTTCACTCAGCTCTCAAGCCATCGAGCTGGGCAAGGGTGTGACCGTGGTGGCAGAAAGACCGTTGCTCATCAAAGACCAGACTGCCACCGTCAGGGTGCTGGAAGCTGAGGAGATCAAGAACCTGCCCACCCGAGGCTATCAGGAGGCGGTCAGTTTGCAAAGTGGCATCGTCACCTACAGCGATAATCCAGCCACCCGCCTGCGAGCTGGACGGGAGAACACCAACACCCCAACCTTGAACATCAGAGGGGGGCGGGCCTCGGAGGTGGCTTACTATGTGGATGGATTTTCCCAGCAGGATTATCTGAGTGGAACAGCCACCACCGCCATAAATCAGAATGCCATTCAAGAGATAACCCTAACCACCGGTGGCTTCAATGCAGAGTATGGAAGAATCATGTCTGGAGCGATAAACGTGGTGACCAAGGAGGGAGGATCAAAATACTCCGGCAGCCTCGAGGCGGTCACGGATAACCTAAATACTAAATCCAACCGGTATGATTATAATCTTTATGACCTATCTTTTTCCGGCCCGATAATTCCGGGAAGCGACAGGGGCTCATTTTTCATCTCCGGGGAGAGAAGATGGCAGGGTGATCGAGCCCCCAGCGGGATTGGTGGAGGCATTCTGAAATATAATCAATTGGGAGGATGGACCTGGCAGGGGAAGTTCGGGTTCAGGCTGACCACTGCTCTGGATCTGAAATTCGGAACCTTAGGATCGATCGACGATTGGAGAGAATATAGACACGATTACAAGTTCAATGCAGAGCACATGCCCCGTTATCTGGATAAGAACTACTCCTATTATGGCAAGCTGACCCACAATGTCAATCCCTCGCTTTTTTATACCCTTTCAGCCAATTTCTTCTCCACGGAGAGAAAAAGAGGAGATGGGGTCCACTTCGATAATTTGCGGGATTACGGCAGACCGGCAGGAAACTTTGACTACGACGCTGAGGCTTTGTTCTGGTCCTGGGACGATCCTGCTACTCCCACGGTGAGGGATTCGGCTGGCTTTATCACCATCCTATACGATTCCTTGAACAACATAATCGCTGCGGATGAGGGACACGTGTGGGACGATTATCTGCATAGAAAATCCTCCTACTACGGTGTAGACTTCGACTTGACCTATCAGATCAACCAGTATAACCTGATCAAGACGGGATTGGAATTTCAGCGTCACACCCTGCGATATTATCGACATCTCTGGCCGGTTATGGTCTATCGGGGGCTTGAGGGCGGAGGTTACGTGGATGTAAATAACTTCGGTTTTAACCAGCTGGGTGAGGAATCTGATACCAGCTTTGGCGGTCTGGATGACGCCAAACATCCGATCACCTTTGCCTTTTATCTTCAGGATAAGCTGGAGTGGAGGGGACTTGTGGTTAATGCTGGCATCAGGTATGATTACCTCAATCCCAAAACCAAACGGCTTAAGGACGAGACCAATCCCTTAGACAGTTTGTCCCAGCTGAGTCCGGGACAGCTGGAGGATAGCAAGGGATACCACAAGGTCAGCCCCAGATTGGGGGTTGGCTTCCCGGTAACCGATAGAACGGTGCTCCATTTCTCCTATGGAAAATTCTTCCAACAGCCGGATCTGATAAACCTTTACGTGAGCTACAGGTATCTGGAGTATAAGGTTCAGACCGGGGGGTATTATTTCGCCTTCGGCAATCCCAATCTGAAGCCGGCAGAAACTACCGCTTATGAGGTGGGAGTGAGTCATCAACTGGGAAGAAGGGTAAAGCTTGATCTCACCGCTTACTATAAGGATGTTAAGGATCTCACCGAGGTGCGCAATCAGCCGGTGAAGGTGGGAAGAAATTTTGCCTCCTTCCGCAACGCCGACTTCGGAACGGTTAAGGGATTGGAATTTGCACTCACAATGAGGCGCACAAATTATGTGAGCCTGAATCTGAGCTACACCCTCTCCTATGCCAGCGGAACCGGCTCCTTCAGCAACAGCCACAGGAACATCGCCTGGACCGCTGGAGAAAAGACCGTCCCTCCCAGGATGGTAGCTCCTTTGGATTTTGATCAAAGGCATAAGCTTTCTGCCGTTGTGGATATAAGAGCCGGTAAGGGTGAAGGAGTGCAGGTGGGCAACATCAAACCGTTTGAAAATGCCGGGATAAATCTGGTCTTCAATGCTGGAAGTGGAAAGGCTTACACACCTTCGATCATGGCCAATGAGATTACCCTGGGAAACTATGCTCCTCGTCCGGCTGGACCCATAAACTCACGCTACGGACCCTGGACCATGCGACTTGATCTGAAGGCTAACAAGGTGTTCTATTTAGGAAGGCTGGAGCTCGATTTCTATCTCTGGGTGCTTAACGTCTTTGATAAGGATAATGCCATTGACGTTTACGAGACCAGTGGTCTGCCAGATAACACCGGCTGGCTATCCACCTTGGAGGGTCAACAGTTTCTTCGGGATCATTCAGAACCCAGTGACGACACCGGGCTTAACGGCAAGGAGAAATATGAATTGAGGCAGAAGGATCCATCTAACTACGACATCCCCAGGCTGATCCGATTTGGAGTTAGAATCGGATTCTAAGCGATCGAGGTTATGAGTTTTTATCAAAGCCTCTGTCAGTTGCACACACTGAAGAATATAGGAGGAGATGTGAAATGAGAATTTCAAAATATAAACTGTTGGTCGGGCTTTGTTTGCTTGTTGCGGGGCTTCTGGTTCCGCCAGGAGAGGCTGGCGTGGCAGACATAACTCAGGCAAACGAAGCGACAATCTATGACCTGGACACGATAACCATAAACAACATTGGAATGTTCGTCACAAACACCGGATCGTTTGCCTGGGACATAGCCACGGGAAATGCTGGTCTTATCTTTCCCTGGGCAGGAGGGACAGGATATAAGACCGCAGTATTTGCCTCCGGCTTATGGATCGGAGCCAAGGTCAACGGGGAGATTCGTATCGCCCTCTCCGAATACTCGGATGAGTATGTCCCCGGGGTGATGAAGGATAGCACCTTCAGCCCGGATGAAGCCAGATTCAGGATATATAAAATATATCGAGGAGACACCACCTCTGAAGATTATCTGAACTGGCCGGTTGAGGATGGGGCTCCGGTGGATTCAAACGGCAAACCCCTGTTTCTTGGAGATGAGACCTTATGGGCGGTTTACAACGATGCTGATCCTTCTGCTCACACCAACAATGCGGGCATGACCGAGCCTTTGGGCGTGGAGGTTCAGCAGACCACCTTCGCCTTTGATCGGGAGGATCCTCTGGGCAACGTGGTCTTCGTAAAATTTAAAGTGATTAATAAAGGTCCCAACACCTTAGACTCCACCTACTTCTCTTTGTGGAGCGATCCGGATCTGGGTGGCGCCATGGATGATTATGTGGGTTGTGATACCGGCTTGAGCGTGGGATTCTGCTATAACGCCACCAACACGGATGAACTATACGGTTCCACCCCTCCGTGTGTGGGTTATGATTTCTTTCAAGGTCCTATCGTTCCCGGAGACAGCACCGACACCGCTTGGGTTAGCGGCGTTCCCAAGCCGGGATACAAAAACCTGCCCATGGTCTCATTCAACAAATATATCAACGGAACTGACCCGGTTTCTGCTTCCGAGACCTACAACTACATGAAAGGGCTCAATCCAGATGGAACCGTCCAGACAGACCCAACTACCCAACAGCCCACCAACTATATGATGTCCGGAGATCCGGTGGCTGGGACCGGTTGGCTGGATTCCAATCCAGCGGATCGAAGGTTCATGCTCAGCGCAGGTCCATTCACCATGGCTCCGGGGGACACTCAGGAGGTAGTAGCGGCGATCATCTTGGGACAGGGTGCGGATCGACTTACCAGCATAACTGCCATGAAATACAACGATCGCTTTGCCCAGAAGGCTTTCGATGACAATTTCATCTTACCTTTGCCCCCAAAGGCACCGGTGGTCAAGGCAACCGCACTGGATAGAAAGGTGGTGTTGACCTGGGGGTTGGACTCCGAATTAGAGCACGGCTCCTACCCGTTTGAGGGGTACAACGTGTATCAGGGTGCTTCAGCGGCTGGTCCCTGGAAGAGAATCGCCACCTACGATGTAAACAATGGGATAGCGCTTATTTTCGATGATGTCTTTGATGTGGAGACCGGTGTGGTGATAAACAAGCCGGTGCAGTTTGGATCAGATGCCGGAGTGGTTCATTTCATCGAGATAACCGAGGACAAATGGAGAGGGGGACCTTTGCACAATGGCACCCCTTATTATTTCAAGGTGGGCGCCTATTCATATGATCCTGCTGGAGTTCCAAAGACGCTGGAAAAGACCGTGGCAGTTACTGTAATGCCTCAACCCCCCATTGCGGAAAACTCCTATGAGTCGGTATATGCGGATTCAGTCGCCACCCATGTGGCTGGCGGTTCGGATGGATCGGTGGAGATCATCGTGGTCGATCCTTCGGAGGTAACCGGACACACTTATAAAGTCACCTTTGATGACACATCCAGCTCGGAGATTACCTGGGATTTGATCGATTCAACCACCGGGGAGGTTATTCTCTCTGACCAATCCAATCAGTCGGGAGACGATTCGTATCCCATCACCGATGGACTCATGGTCAAGGTAAAGGGACCTGACTTTGGAGTGAAGGGAATCTGGGAAATAGCCAACGCTGATGGACCAGTGGATCCGCCGGACAACGTTATGTGGTCCTGGAACTCCACCCACGAGTTTTATGTCAGCTCGGATCAGGATGGCGATTTCACCCGAATGAACTGGAGAGGGCTGATCGGGGTGGACGACTGGGAATTTCGCTTTACGGCTCAAGGAAGCGAATATTACGATTGGATCAGTGAGACCAAATACTCAGACAGATGTCCGTTTGAAGCTTGGAACATTGGACCTGGCACAGTGGATGACCCCAGTGATGACAGAAGAGTACAGATAGCCATCATAGATGATGATGAATCCGGTGGATATAGCGCAGGTGACCGAATTTACCTAAGCGAAAGGGATTATGGGACGGAGCCCTTACCCGATCCGATGGAATACACCTGGCCGGACGATTTTCATATTGGCAGAATAATTTTCAATGTTAGTGTGCCCGCTACAGGAACCATCGTTCGTTTCCTTACCAATAAAACCAATAGCTCCGCAGATGTTTTTGTGTTCCAAACCCGCAAGATGACCCAGGACGATTTTGCCTTAGCCAAGGAAACATTGGAGAAGGTGAACGTGGTTCCCAATCCCTATTTCAACGCTTCCACCTATGAGCCGGATCCATTTGTTCGGGTAATAAAGTTCACCCATCTGCCCCGCAGGTGCACCATTCGTATCTTCAATCTGGCGGGTGATCTGGTGAGGGTTCTGCAAAAGGACGATGATCAGTCCTATTTCTCCTGGGATGTCAAAACCGAGCAGGGGCTTCCAGTGGCAAGCGGAATATATATCTATCACGTGGATGCTCCGGGAATTGGGACCAAGGTGGGTAAGATGGCTATCTTCACGGAGAAGGAACGGCTGAACACCTACTGATAACCGGTGATCTTGAGGTTTTTGATTATAGGAGGGAAAAAAGATGAAGCTTAAAATTTTTGCCCTGATATTGGTTTTGAGCGTTGCTTTTCTTTGTGCTCAAGCTTTAGCGGGAGGGATTCAGAGAATAGGGACCGCAGGCGCACAGGAGCTGCGTATTCCGATAGGAGCACGATCCACCGCTTTAGGAGGTTCTGCCGTGGCGGACGTGAGTGGGGTGGAGGCACTCTTCTGGAATCCGGCAGGAGTGGCTTTAAGTCAGGGAACCGAGGCGGTCTTCTCCTATATGAGCTACATCGCCGACATCAACTTGGGACACGTAGGGGTGACCACAAATCTGGGAGACTTTGGCTCACTGGGAGCAAGCATCAAGGTGCTGGATGTTGGAGATATTCAGGTGACCAGAGAGGATAGTCCCAACGAGGACAATACCACCGGAGAGGTCTTCTCGCCCAGCTTCGCCGTGATCGGCTTAACCTATGCCCGACAGATGACCGATCGCGTCTCTTTCGGCATCAGCGGGATGTATATCAGCGAGAAGATCATGCGAGAGTCTGCCACCGGTGTAGCCTTTGACTTTGGCTTCATGTATGAGGTGGGCTGGTCCGGACTTAAGTTCGGAACGGTGATGAAAAATTATGGTCCCAACATGAGGTTTGATGGACCGGATTTCGAACGGGTTCTCCTCGATCCAGAATTTGACCCAGAAGCACCTGCCAGGACCCTGAAAACGGAGTCCGCCACTTTTGATCTCCCCTCTTATGTTCAGATCGGACTATCCTGGACTCCCTACAATCTCAACGGAAACAGGCTAAGTCTTCTGAGCACATTTCAAAGCAACAATTACTCCCCGGACGAATACAAGTTTGGTGCTGAGTACTGTTTAAATGATGTGCTTTTTCTGCGTGCGGGTTACTCCAGTGATTTCCGGGATGAGTTCGGGGAGGCCCAGTCAAAGACCTGTATAAGAGGACTCACCTTTGGGGCGGGAATAAAGACCACCCTGGGCAACACCGAAATCGGCTTGGATTACTCCTGGATGAGTTCCGAATTCTTTGATGACAACCAGCTCTTCTCTCTGAGATTCGGTTTCTAAAGGGAGCTCCGCATCGAAAAAAGAAGACCTGCTGGTCAATTTTCAGATCAGCAGGTCTTTTTTTGGAGTTTTCCCAAAATAGTTATCTATCGATTATTTTTCGTTTTACTTCACACTGCTGGAATTCTTGATAGGAGAGAAAATCTTGAGCGTTCGGTGAGGTTAGCATCGGAAGAACTTCACCAGACCCATAGAATATGAAGAGAGGACGAATAAGGAACAGATAGAGAAGCAAAATTTCTGTTGCTACAAATATTCGAATGCTTGTAAAGTCATCTAATAGCAACTCTCCTGCAGAAGATTCTATAGGAGGGATAACCGATTGTGATCTTTGCAAAAGGCTTTAAAAGTTTTGAGCCTCGTTCAAACTACTTTTTCGGAATTTCTCTTTCTCCGGGTCCGTCATATTCGAAGTTTAAATCCCCCAATCTGCGCATGGGCTTTTCCCTTGTCATCTCCTCATAGGCATGAGCCACCAGTCCAGCCACCCGGGAGATTATGAAAAACCCTTTTCCCAGTCTCCAGTCGAATCCCATATCTGATATCACCGCGGCGATGGCGCCATCCACGTTTATGGGAAGCTTTCTCCCCAGTGAACGGGATAATTCCTCCTCAACCGCTTGTGCCAGCTGGATATGTCTTTTTGCAAAATTCAGATCCTGGGCTATTTGAAAAAGCTTGATGGTCCGGGGATCAGTTTCGTGGAGACGATGTCCAAAGCCAGGGATCCTTCTTCTTTTGTAGATGAAGTCTGAAACCAGCTCTTTGGCAATGATAGATGCCTCATCTGGTCTTTTACCCCATTCCTGGAGGATCTTGGCACATCTTTCGATAGCTCCTCCGTGAACATCTCCGATGGTCAACACCCCAGCGGCCACCGCCGCATTCAGCGGATTCCCTGCGGAGATCACATTTCGGGTTGAGAGCACCGATGGAGGGGTAACGCCATGATCTATGCTGGAGACTAAAATGGCTCTCATCATTTCGGATTCCTCCCGGCTGGGAAGCTCACCCTTTAGGATGAGAAAGACAGCCTCGGAAAAGGAGAGCTTTCCCATCATCTCCACGATGCTGTATCCTCTCACCCTTATCTCTCCCTTATTTATCCTGGTTATGCCCGTTTTCCACCTATCCTTATCCATCTTCTCCTCCATCTTAAGATTTAGTAGACGAACTTATGTTAGTATGTATAAAAACAACATATCATCCGATTCAAACAAAGTCAATCAATTTGTATTGCTGTTTTTTCTCGCTGGGGAAACAACGTTGCTGAACAGAACAAGCTTCCGGCAGTCTGGTTAGCCCCCTCCTTAGAATCATTAATTTTCTACGATCTGCTGGCATGGTAGCCTCACTAAAAAAACGTCGGAGATAAAGAAAGATGTTTGGGCTCAACAGATCGAGTTTGGTGCCACAAGAGCTTGTGCAAAACAAGCTCCCTTTCTTGAGCTTCTATTTTGCTTGACAAAAAGCTTTTTGAGGTTTTATTAAAACAAAATCAGGATGGATTTAGCATTTCTGCATATTTAAAAAAGAAGTTAGACCACCTATGAAAAGGTTCAGGAGAAGAAAATGATAAGAGCTTTAATTTTGATAACCATAATCCTGATTATAGCCCTGTTTCCGTCTGAATCGTGGGAAGGAATGAATTTCAGTTTGGATCAGCCTTTTCCAGGCTTTTCCAGCAATGATGTGGGAGATATTCTCTATATGGATCTTCCCGGAGGAGGACGGATCATCTGGGTGGGAACTGCCAAAGGGATCTCCAAGACTACCGACGGAGGTGCAACCTGGTATTTCTATGATCAACGAAGCGGTTTGAACCAGGACATAATCTCTGCTATGGCTATCACCTCTAACACTTTGTGGGTGGCAACATCTTACAATAAATTGGTTGAAGGATCACTGTGGCCTTATGGAAAAGGTTTTAACAGAACAGATGACTTTGGTGATAGCTGGGATTCGTTCGTTCCACAACAGGTGGATTTTGCAGGGATGGTGGTCTACGACATTGCTATAGATGATTCGGTGATTTGGGCGGCTGCCTGGTATGGTGGGTTGATACGTTCACAGGATGGGGGTCAAACCTGGGAGAACGTATTTGTGGATTCATTTGCCCAAAGGGACTTCGAGGAGGGACGTTTCCAAAACTTAAACAACCGCTTCTTTGCAGTGGTGGTGGACACGCTTTGTCCAGTAAGAAAGAAGTTAAAGAATTCGATTAACGATATTCATTACGATGGAAAGCTACTCTGGGTGGCGACCCAGAATGGTTTACAGGGCAGTATGGATTTGGGAAAGAGCTGGTTTCCCAAAGATACCTCTGCCGGACTTAACTCCAATGGTGTCCTTTGCCTGGCGGGAGATACTACTTTTTTCTGGGCGGGACTTTATCAATATGAAGAGATTTATCCTCTGCCCCTTTTTCCTTCCCTGACAGGAGCAGATTTTAACTATACCACCGATTATGGCCTCACCTGGATCTCTTCTTCTCCCGATCAAGGACAGGCAAGTTCCTCAGGAAAATTTGCCTTTGATATAGCAATAGTTGATACGGTGGTATGGGTTGCCTGTGGAAAAGGAGGGTTGATTCGGAGCTTCGATCGGGGAGAGAGTTGGGAAAACGTATTTGTTGATACCTCGGCGGAAAGAAGATTCAAAGAGGATCAGCTTCAGGACAAAGATATTTTCACCAGCTTAGCAGTGGATACATTCGCTTTGGATACGACCATTATCTGGGCAGGGACCAGAAACGGAATATATAAATTTATCTACACCACAAGCGACTCCGCGGATACCGTTATTCATCATCTTTATTTTGGGATGGCAGGGGGATCAGGCTCTGGTCTGATCGAATGGCCCTTCGTGAGTCTTTCCATTGGAATTCAAAGATATGATAACCAGGATATTATTTGGGCTGGAGGATACTGGAACCGGGGCTTTTATCCTCCCGGTGAACTTATTCATCCCATAACCTATAAAAGCACGGATGGTGGAGAAACTTGGAATACTTATTTGAATGGAGTTCAGGTTCGTGATTTCGCTTTCTTGGATTCCACTATATGGGTGGCCACTCATCAGGGTCTAAAAAGATCAAAGGACGGAGGCGAAAACTGGGATACCTTTGAGATCGTCGATTCCACATCCGGTCAATTGATAATTCCATCACAATTTACTTCCGTTTGCGTGGTGCCGGACACTTCGGATACCATAATCCTCGTGGGATCGGTGGATGGTTTAGCCAGATCAAAAGATGACGGGATAACCTGGGAGGTGGCTAAATTCGCCTGCTCCTTCAGGAAAGCCGTCTGGGCGGGAAGCGCTGCAGGAATCTATAAATTTATATATAATTATCGGGATGTTTTTGACACGGTGCTCAACTATAATTCCTATTGGAACAATATAACCGGGGACTGGGTGGTGGCTTTAGCCGTCCAACAGCATGAAGGGAAAAAGATCATCTGGGCGGGAACAAAGCCCACCTTTTTCGGGCAGGATGGTGCCAGCTACAGCACAGATGATGGGGATAGCTGGGAGGTGACCCTGGTTGGTGATCAGGTCTGGAATTTTGCCTTTGACGACTCGGTGATCTGGACAGCAACCAGCTCCGGACTGAAGAGATCCAAAGATTGGGGAGAAAATTGGGAAGTCTTCAATTTCATGGAGGATAAGGATGAGATCAGCAAAAAGAGGATCTCCAGCACTGAATTCACCTCCGTAGCCATAATTGATGAAGAGGTGTGGGCCGGGAATGTGGATGGGTTGGTCAAAAGTGAGGATGATGGAAATTCCTGGGATGTGGTTCGGACAGCCGTGCATATCGGGACAGAAGGATCAGAGACGGCTTACGCATATCCCTCGCCTTTCTCTCCAGTCTTGGAAAGTGGGCAGGTGATAAGGATTCATCACCTCCCTCGAAAAACTGGGCCGGTTACCATCAAGATCTATGATTTCGCCATGAATCTGGTCAAAACTGTGGTGGATGGTGAGGAGAGGCTTGGAGGGGTGGAGTATGACGAACCCTGGGATGGGAAAAATGAAAAAGGTGATCTGGTTGCCAACGGGGTTTACTTCTTTAAGGTGGAGGCCCCTGGAGGTCAGACCGAATGGGGAAAGTTGGTCATCTTAAAGTGAGCTCACCAGATGGGTCTGTCAAGGGACTGCAAAGAGAGCTCTGAAAAAGTCGTTTTTGCGGGGCTGGGAGCCCCGCTTACGGTAGCAAAAATGTTAATTTTCGTAGCCCGGGCACCCATGCCCGACCACTCTGTTCCACTTTTTCAGAGACCTTGCAAAAATCCTTTATCTTGTTCCTTCGACTTTGCATAACGCAGGTGTGAGAATCTAAGAAAATCGATATCTTTCAAATTTTAGATTCTTCGGATAAGTCCACATAATGATATTTTTCAACCCCTTCAGATCTTGTGAACGAATTGGATACAAGGAGAACAAAGATGTGTAAGAAATGTATTCTAAGAATATTTCTGATCTTGATTTTATCTTGCTCAACAGTTTTTGGAGAGACCGGTGAGGGAGGGTATCCAGATGCCTTCCTTCAACTGAATTTTTCTGCAAGGCCGGCAGCGATGGGAGGAGCATTTGTCGCGGTGGCAGATGATGCCTCAGGAGGGCTCTTCAATCCCGCCGGGCTGGTTCAGATAACCAAACGAACCCTGGGAGCGTCTTACAGAAAGATGACCCTGGATCGAAGGTTAAGTTATTTTGTTTACAACCAGCCGGTTCGACACGAGGCTACCATCGCCTTAGCCTGGCTCAATGCCGGGGTGAAAAACGTTGTGGGAAGAGATGGGGATGGGGAGATAACCGAGAAGATCACCGATTCGCAGAATGCCATTCAGTTATTTTTAGGACGCAGGGTCATAGACCAGTTATCCGTTGGTTTGTCAATGGAGTATATCCAGCATAATCTGGCTAATATCAACTCCTATGGAATTGGCTTCGGTATATCTGCTCTGGGAGTGCCCATACCTAAGTTACGATTGGGAGCGTCAGCGGAAAATCTCGGAATGAAATACTCCTGGACCTCAGGAAAATATTGGAAGCGCCATGATCCTGATCTTCTGGGGTCTTCGGTCACCGAAAAATTCCCGTTTACCCTGAGGTTTGGAACCTCCTATCTATTTTGGGACGAGAAGATCCTTCTTTCAACCGAGATCGACAAGAACGAAAAACAGAGGATAAAGTTTCATCTGGGCATAGAAGGATGGGTGGTGGAAAATGTGGCGGGAAGAATAGGATACAACGCCGGCACGTTAACATTTGGCCTGGGATTAAGACAGAGAATTCAGACCGCTGTTTTATGTTTTGACTATGCCTTCCTCAACAGTCGAGTGGACGATGATGCGGATCATTTGATTTCCCTGCAGTTTGAATTTTAAGACTGAAAGAGCTGCGAGGGTAAGTCTGGGTAATCGTCCCATTTATCGGGCAGGCAAATGTGCGTTAGATAAACCAAACCACTATCTTCAATTGAAGGTTCAGTCTGAAATTAATGTATTAACTGAACAATACCTATAATTTGGACAAACAAAAAGCGACCCGCCAGAGGTAGGTGAATTACCATTTATTAATCAAACACCCGGGAAGAAAAAGGAATAGCAATTTTCAGGGGGCTTAAAAGAAGAACAAGCAAAGTTACGCGAAGGTAGAAATTTACCTATGATTTTAAGAAGACTTAGCGAAAGCGTTTACTGTATCTTAGGAGGGGAAAAGGAGGCTAATACCGGCTTTGTGGTCGGCAAGAATGGCGTTTTGGTTATCGATACGACCTTTTCCCCTTACCAGGCTACGTTGGTGTTAAAAGTGATAAGGTCAGTTACCCAGAAGCCGATCAAATATGTATTTAATACCCATTATCATTCGGATCACACCTTTGGGAATCAGGTCTTCTCCGCCAAGGTGGTGGCTTGCCGACAATGCAAGCAGATCATGAGCAATCTGTTGGAGAAGGAATGGAGCAAAGAATCTATCCAGAAATTCTCAGAGGAAAACCCGGAGTGGAAGGAAAAATTAGCCAATCTGAAGATAACCCTTCCAGATATTACATTCGATGAACAATATGAGATAGACCTGGGCAATCTGAAGGTAAATTTGAGACATGTGGGTGGTCATACCATGGATTCCTCCGTGGCTTACCTTCCTTCCTCCAGAGTTTTGTTCGCCGGCGATCTGGTCTTTCAGGGGCGATATCCGTATACTAAGGATGGCGACGTTTCAAGATGGCTTTCTGCCTTGAAAACTTTACAACAAATGGATTTCAAAATTCTTATCCCCGGGCATGGATTTTTATGTGACAGGCAGGAACTTGATCATCTTATTGGGTATTTTGAGAACCTTTTAGAAAACTGCAAAAGGTTCATCCAGGAAAATCTCCCCTTGACCGAGATCTTAAAAAGAAATGAATTTTTTAGATTTGCCCGTCGAAACGTGAACCGACATCAAGAGAATATAAGGAAAGTTTACTTCCAACTGACTCAAGGAGAAAAAGTTGAAAATTAAAACCTTTCTGTTCATATTCATTCCATTTTTTCTTTGTGCTTTTTTGTTTTCCAAAGCAAATTCCAAAAATGACCAGAGCGGAACCTCCGGTTTAAGCTTTTTGAAACTGGGTGGGGGTGCAAGGTCTGTGGGTATGGGAGAGGCTTACTGTGCCCAATCCCGGGAGGTAGCCTCGCCTTTCTGGAATCCGGCGGCAATTGCTGGCGGTAAGGAAACACGGATCAGTTTAACTCATCTTCAATGGTTTCAGGACATTACCGCCGAATATCTCTCCTTTGTCACCGGTGCGGGAGAAAATACCTTCGGGCTAAGCCTTTCGCTGGGTAAGGTGGCGGATATTCAAAAAAGGGGCGAGGTTCCCACTGCTGAACCGCTTGCGCTTTTTGAGGCCCATGATGTGGTCTTCTCATTTTCCTATGCCCGGGATTTGACCAAAATATGTGCCATCGGAGTTTCCATAAAATGGATCTACGAAAGGATAGACATCGCCTCTGCCAGCGGCTTGGGACTTGATTTCGGAGGAATTTTTTCTCCCTTCGCCCGGAAACGAGATTCCACCATGCAAGGACTTAGGTTGGGTGCGGCTGTTTTAAATCTTGGAGCTAAAATGAAATTTGAGGAAAAAAGCTTTAATCTGCCAACCTTGGTCAAAGCGGGCTTAAGCTACACCATGGAAAGAAAGCGATTAAAAAGTGAGTTTACCTTAGGTCTGGATGTGGTCAAGCCTCGAGATGATGAGGTGAAACTGCATCTGGGCGGGGAAGTCGCCCTACAGAAGATGTTAAAATTACGATTGGGTTATCAACTGGGTTATGAGGAAAAGGACCTCTCATTTGGCTTGGGCATAAGATACCGCAACTGCTCCTTAGACTATGCATTTCTTCCCTACGGATCAGGTTTTGATGATCTGCACTGCATCTCTTTAAATGTTGCATTTTGAGGTTATTTTTTGAAAGTTCAAAAAAGGCGCGGACAGAGCTGAGAGCCTTCTGCCCCATTAAGCAAGTGAGGGTTCCAAGCAAAAAAGTCAGAGGGTTGTCTATCCCTCAGGATAAATTCTTTAACCTTCCATTTTGCTTAGGCTCAGACAAGGAGGAGATTTCTTATGGCAAAATACAAAATCGCCTGGCTTCCGGGAGACGGAATCGGAGAGGACGTTTTGGGTGCCGCCAAAATAGTTCTGGACAAAATTAAGTTGGACGCAGAATATATACCCGGGGATATTGGCTGGAAGTTCTGGTGCAGTGAAGGGAATGCCTTGCCGGATCGAACCATCCAGCTTCTGAAGAACACGGACTGCTGTCTCTTTGGAGCCATCACCTCCAAACCCAAAGAGGAAGCAGAAGCCGAGCTTGATCCTGCTCTCAAAGGGAAAGGGTATGTCTACTTCAGTCCCATCGTTAAACTTCGCCAGCTTTTTAATCTCCGAACCAACCTCAGACCCTGCAAAGCCTATCCAGGAAATCCTCTAAATTATCGAGACAATATAGATATTGTGGTCTTCAGGGAGAACACCGAAGATCTTTACGCAGGGGTGGAATTCCATCCCTTGCCCTCACAAGTTATGGAGGTGCTTTGCAAAAATCATGAACGGATGAGGAAGTTTCAAAATACCCCCCTTGAGGATATCGCAGTCAGTCTGAGGGTCAACACCCGCAGGGCTTGTCAGAACATCGTCCGGGATGCCTTTGAATATGCCAGAAAACATAAGAGAAGGTCTGTCACCGTGGTGGAGAAGCCTAACGTGATAAGGGAAACCTCGGGCTTGATGATTCGCGAGGCAAGGAAGATTGCCCAGGAATATCCAGAGATCCCACTATGGGAGACCAATATCGATGCCATGTGCATGTGGCTGATCAAAAATCCTGAGGACTACGATGTGCTGGTTACCTCCAACATGTTCGGTGACATAATATCCGATCTTTCCGCTCAACTGGTGGGAGGATTGGGCTTTGCCTGTTCCGGAAACATCGGGGACGATTATGCCATCTTCGAGCCCACCCACGGCTCTGCTCCCAAGTATGCCGGGAAAAACAAGGTCAATCCCATGGCAACCATTTTGAGTGTGAAATTGATGTTAGACTGGTTGGGAGAAACCGCGAAGGCTTTACGTCTTGAGTCCGCCATCGCCGAGGTGATCAAAGAGGGAAAGGTCCGAACTTACGATATGGGAGGAAATTCAACTACCACCGAGGTGGCAGAGGAGGTGGCCAGAAAGCTATAAAGGGAACATTCCAACTTCTTGGCTCATAACTGGTCGTTAAAATTGCAGAAAAGGGGGTTATACTTTTCTTAAGAAACTCTTTTGAGCTTTATCTTTTTAGAGTTCACTGACCCAAATTAAACCTTCCAATCACGCAAATAGCTTTTGTTGCGGGGGTGCCCTCACCCTCCAACTTTTGTAGTTGGGGGTAGGGTACCTGAACCACCCGGGTCGAGAGAGAAAATCGATTAGGAGGGATGCCACGTAGCCGTTTTCAAGCCTTTGGGCAAGGCTTTTCGAAAAGGTCTATCAACTTCTCCTCGGTGAATACCTGTTTTTCGATTTCGATTCCTTTTCCTTTCAGCTTCCATATAAACTCTACCGTTTGAGGAAGCTCAAGCCCCACCGCTTTTATTTTATTGATATCTCGGAAAAATTCTTCCTTGTCACAGAAGGAAAGCAACCTTCCGTGATCCAGAAGGATAATCTTTTTTGCCAATTCTGCTATCAAATCCATATTGTGAGAGATCAGGATTATGGTCACACCTTCAGAATTCAATTCCATCAAAAGGCTTTTTATCTCCCTGGTCCCCTTACCATCTAACCCACAGGTAGGCTCGTCCAGAATCAGAATCTCCGGTTTTAATGCCAGTATTCCCGCGATGGCGGCCCTCCTCTGTTCCCCGCCGCTTAAGGAAAAAGGTGAACGAGAGGCGAACTGGTCAAAATCCAGACCCACCTTTGACATCGATTCCTTCACCCTCCTTTTTATCTCTTCATCTGAAAGCCCCAAATTTTTCGGACCGAAAGCAATGTCATTGTATACTGTCTCCTCAAACAACTGCATTTCCGGAAACTGAAACACCAGTCCCACCTTCTGCCTGATTTTTCTTGTATTCACATTGCAATTGCTCAGGTTCTCACCATCGATCCAGACTTCCCCTGAGGTAGGAAAAAGGAGTCCATTTAAATGTTGAACCAGGGTGCTCTTCCCGGACCCGGTTGGTCCAATCAGTCCGACAAAATCTCCTTTTTTTATCTGCAAGCTTATTCGATCCAGCGCCTTCCTTTGAGTGGGTAATTTTTTATCGTAAAGATAACTGACCTGCCTCATTGAGATCTGCGTGGGTTGTTCAACAACCGATGGGGGGCTTTCCTCCATCCTATGCTGTTTCTGCTCTGCCGGGCTATAGGTCAATTTCGTCTTAACGTCTTTAACGTTTCTGACCATCTGATCCACCAGATCATCCACCGTTAGGCATTCCCCCAAGAAGTGCCACCCCCTTCGTTTCAGTGGGTGGATCATCTTAAGAGGGAAAGGAACCTCGAGCCCGATCTTTTCCAATTCGTCCTTTCGTTTTAATATCTCCTCAGGGGAATCATCGAGAACGATCTTGCCTCGATGCATCACCAGAACCCTCTTCGCGGTTATAGCCTCCTTGGGAAACTGAGTGATGTGGATCACCGTGATTTTTTTCTCTTCAGATAACATCTGAATCAAAGAGAGCACCTCCCTTTTTCCCAAGGGATCCAGAAGGGAGGTGGGCTCATCCAACACTAAGTATTGAGGTTGCATGGAAATGACGGATGCTAAAGCCACCTTTTGCTTTTCACCTCCGGATAAACGATGTGGAGGGTGGCTGGCTAATTTTTCTAAATCGAAATATTTAAGCGCCCGGTGAACTCTTATTTTCATCTCATCATACGGGAGATTCAAATTTTCCAAACCAAAGGCGATCTCCCTTTCCACAGATGTGGAGATGATTTGGGTATCTGGGTTTTGAAAGATCATCCCCACTTTCTGGCGAATTAACTTTTGTGCATTTTTATCCTGCGTATTCAAATCGTCCACCCACACCTCTCCTTTGTCCGGAAGGATGAGGGCATTCAAAAGCTTAGCCAAGGTGGTTTTGCCCGAGCCGTTGGATCCTATGATGGCGATAAACTCCCCCGTCTTCAGCCGTAGGCTGACATCATTTAAGGCTATGACGGATCTTTTATCATCTAATCTGTATTGGTATGAAACTCTTTTAAGCTCGATCACGAGTTGGAATATAGAGGTGAGAAAAACCTTTGTCAAATGAATATGCAAACTGGACATCTAAAACTATTTGCGTTGGATCCAGAAAAGATGTTGATGAAAAATATGTTCATATAAAACCATAAACCGCCATAGCAGAAGGGTCATACAGGATGTTCAACCTTAGGATAATTAATAACTTAGATCCTCCCAAGAACGGTTCCCCGATCTCTCAAGGGATTTTTAAAAAACCGGGTTCAATTGCTTAGCCCTAATCCTTAGTCGAGATTGTGTAAATTCTGGGGCTGTCGCCGAACTATTTGAGTTAAAAGAGGGGAGGGTAGCTATAAATTGCTTGAGAAGTGGAAAAGATTTCATATAAATAACCCATCAAAGATTGACTTTGTTTGGAGCCGAGGTCAGATAACATCTCAACCCTGGAGGAGGCTAAACTGTTATCTGTGGGAGAAGTCTCTTCCCAAACATAATCAGATGTTTTTCCGACCCGCCAAAGAGTCTGGTTCTGCCTATGGAGCTTTACCAAAGGGGTTGAGCTTAAGGGATGACCTCTGTTTAAAAGAGGAAAGGACTGTAGCTGGGGACGAGACCATAAGTTAGCAGGGAAAGGCTTTTCAGATCCGGCCCAACCAATATCGATTAAGTTACTGCAAAGCCAAGGTAAAGGTAGATGAGTATCTGGATGGTGGATCAACCTCTTCTACCAGGGCAGAAGGCTAAAGGACAAACCCATATCAAAGGAAAAGAGCAGATCCTTAAGTTGGGTTATTGAACAGAAAGAAACAGAGTTAGTAACCATAAATTACTGATATTTTAAATTTGCAAAAAAACCTGACATTTTTGAATTGCGTTGATGCGGTGGCAAATTTAAATCGATGGTTTCCCGATTCGCCCAAGCGTTGATAATCTGTTTCAGCCCAGAGACCTTGCACCAATCAAATAACTTTTGATGATAAACTGAGTTAAAAACCTGCCCAAGATGATAAATTGATAAACGAGAATCCAAAGGGTACCAAGCTTTTATCCCTTAATTTGTTAAGACCAGCAGATATCAACGAATATAGAGTCTTTGCTTGGAGAAAATAACGAGAAAGAAATATAGGACCATCAATGAGGGATAAAAGGAAAGGTATTGGGTAAAAACTTCTGGTTTCAGTTCATCAAGCAGGATTCAAGGTAACCAAGACGCCAAGAAATGCACTAAAAGGATTCTTCCGAAAGGAGAGCTTTCTATCCAGCCATCGCAGGAATCTGATCTTGATAAAAGGAAGGAAATGCACTCCCCTCCATTCAAACGATCCCGTCCTTATCACACCCTTTAATATCTGCTTAAGCTCCCAGATGCTAAAAAAGTGAGCCTCGCTGTATATCGAAGGTCTGAACCATGCTTTGATTCTTCTGCCTACCGCCACTGCAGACCAACGATTTAGCGCACCTATAAAGATTTTCCCCGTCGTTACCCTGTTTGCTTCCCAGAGAACCTTTGTCGGGTTATCACAGAATTCCAATGTGGTGACAAGGATGGTGATCTCAAAAACTTTGTCTTTGATGGGAAGCTGGTCTCCCTTTCCTAAAATCAGCTTAAAATTGTCTTTTTCCTTAGCCTTCTGCAACATGAAAATTGAAATATCCACCCCGAATGGCTTCGAGCCTAACGTTTGGAAAAGCTTAAGGTAATTTCCAGTCCCGCAGCCTATATCCAGAATCCTATGATCTTGAACCTCACCAATTAGTGTCATCATCAGCTCTTTCTCTAAAGATCCCATGTAACTTCCAAAGTTGGTCTCATACCATCTGTCATAGTCTTTTGCAACCCTTTGGTCGAATAATGTTCTCATTGATCTTGTGGATTCAGGCAAATCGGGTTATCACAGAAATACAGGAAGAGGTTGGATTTTGTGCACGAAAAAATCCACCTCTTTCTGGCAAGAATGGGAGCTTAGCTTTTCAATTATTGCTC